>NZ_JBSYHW010000007.1:0-68460 GCF_056108345.1 Cyanobium sp. NIVA-CYA 375
TGCAATTAACTATTCAAATTATAAGCTATTGTCGCCTCAACGCAAGGGCTGATCGTATTTTTCGAGGTGCCCTGAAGTTTATTTCAGAAGAGAGTTATCGGGAGTGGATTCAAAAAGACAAACCAGAACCAGGGGATATTCTTTTCACAAGAGAGGCACCACTCGGTGAGGCATGCCTCGTTCCCAAAGATTTTCCCCTTTGCATTGGTCAGCGCATGATGCTCCTAAGAGCAAATCCCAGAATCCTGTCGCCAGAGTTCTTGCTATTCCGCCTCAGGTCGCTGGCAACTCAGCAAAAACTTCAACTGCTTTCAGGCGGTTCAACAGTGGGGCATGCGAATGTGAAAGACATTCGCAACCTTGAGATTGAAATTCCCAACGAATCAGAACAGAGGATTGCTACATCTATATACGAGTCAATTTCCTGTTGCATAGATAAGCACGCTACAAAAAAACAGAAACTTCTTCACCTGAAGCAGGCATTAGCGACAGACCTCCTCTCAGGTCGCAAGAGGGTCAGCATCTAATGGCAGGAGACGAGAGGCAATTAGTTGAGGCACCTGCCCTTGAGCAACTCAAGGGTCTGGGATGGTTGCACATTGATGGCACCACACTCGTCCCAGGCACCTCCAACCATCGTTCTTCACTCAAGGATGTGGTCCTCACTCCAAACCTTGAGCAGGCAATCCAACGCATCAATCCCTGGATCAGCGAAGACAACCTCCGCAAGGTCGTCCGAGAAGTCACCCTGATTCAGTTCTCCACCTTGATGGAGTCAAACAAGTGGTTCTGGGAACGACTCACCCAGTACTTCAGTGTGGATCAGGACCTTGGGAGCGGTCGTCGTGGGCAAACCCTCAAACTGATTGACTTTGACCAACCAAAGAACAACGAGTTCCTCTGCGTTGATCAGTTCAAGATCCAGGGTCCATCCCAGAACATCATTCCCGACATCCTGCTCTTCGTGAATGGATTGCCTTTAGGGGTCATTGAGTGCAAGTCGCCATTCGTGACCGATCCGATGGCAGAGGGGATCAACCAACTACGCCGTTACGCCAACCTCAGAAATCCCAGCGACACAGAAGGATGCGAGAAACTCTTCCACTACAACCAGGTGATGGTCTCCACTCATCGGGATGGAGCAAGGGTCGGAACCATCTCCTCACCTGTTGAGTACTACCTGGAATGGAAAGACCCATACCCAACTGATCCAAATGACCTGGGGTCCCCTGCCACTGCCCAGCAACTCCTGATCCAGGGACTGCTGAACCCTGCCACCTTCCTGGACATCATTCAGAACTTCACGCTCTACGAAACCGAAAGCGGTCGCACGATCAAGAAAATCGCCCGCTACCAGCAGTTCAGGGCAGTCCAGAAGACCATTGAACGCCTCAGAGCACCAGGAGAGCGCAAGAGCAAAGGCGGGGTCATCTGGCACACCCAGGGTTCAGGCAAGTCCCTCACCATGGTCTTCCTCACCCAGAAGATCCGTCGGGACCCACTGCTACGGGACTACAAACTCGTCTTCCTCACAGACCGCACCCAACTGGACGGGCAACTGACTGCCACCTTCCGCAACGCTCAAGGGGAGTCCGTTCTCAATGCCTCGTCGGTAAGTCACCTCAAGGACCTGCTTGCCAGGGACGCTTCTGATCTGGTCACCGCCACGATCCAGAAACTGCAGGAAGGGGACTTTGGCTACTCCTGCCTCAACGACTCAGATCGGATCATCGTGCTGGCAGACGAGGCACACCGCACTCAGTACGGAACCCTTGGTGCTGCCATCAACACCGCCCTGCCCAATGCCCCCAAGATCGCCTTCACGGGCACCCCCCTGATCACCACTGAGAAGACCACCCAAGAGTTCGGTGGATACATAGACACCTACACCATTGAGCAGGCAGTCGCCGATGGTGCCACCTGCCAGATCCTCTACGAAGGTCGCGAAGCAACCACCAAGGTCACAGGCGATTCGCTGGATGCCCTCTTTGACCGCTACTTCCAGGACAAGACCCCAGAGGAAAAGGCAGCGATCAAGAAGAAGTACGGCACCGAAAAGGCAGTGCTGGAAGCACCTCAACGCATTGAATGGGTCGGGCTCGATCTGGTAGGGCACTACCGCAGCACCATCCTGCCGAATGGCTTCAAGGGCATCTTGGTGACAGGCAGCAGGGAAGCAGCAGTCACCTACAAACAAAAACTGGACCAGGTACCAGGAGCACCAGAGTCAGCAGTGGTGATTTCAGGTGACCACAACGACCCACCTCATCTGGCGAAATGGACCAATCCTGCGGACCACAAGCAGGCGATTGAGAACTTCAAGAAACCAATTCACGAGCATCCCTTGTCCTTGCTGATCGTCAAGGACATGCTCTTGACGGGGTTTGATGCCCCCATTTGTCAGGTGATGTACCTAGACCGCAAACTGATCGACCACACCCTGCTGCAGGCGATTGCACGGGTGAATCGGACCGCCGCCAATAAGTTCAGTGGGTACATCGTTGATTACTACGGTCTGACCGACTACCTCGCTGATGCCCTCAAGGTTTTCTCCTCCACCGATGTCAAAGGTGCCCTCAAGAACCTCAAAGACGAAATCCCGAAACTTCAGGCAGCACACACCAGGGTCAAGCAACACCTCAAGGGTCTGAACCTCCAGGACATTGATGCCTGCGTTGCTGCCCTTGAAGACGAACTCAAGCGGCAGCAGTTTGAAGCGGACTTTCGGACCTTTGCCAAGCAGGTGGAGATCGTCCTACCCGATCCAGCAGCAACACCATTTCTGGGTGATCTCAAGGCACTGGGCAAGGTGGTCATCGGATGCCGTAACCGCTATCGGGATGATCAACTCAACCTTGTGGGGTGCGGGGAAAAGGTCCGTGCTCTCATTGAAGAGCATGTCCGTGCCACAGGAGTAGATCCACGGGTGCCCCCCACCAAACTCTTTGATGTGGAGTTTGAGCAGGTCCTTGCCGCCCAAACCAACGACAGGGCAAAGGCATCTGAGGTGGAACATGCCATCAAGGCACACCTCAAGGTCAAGTTGGACGATGACCCGGAGTACTACCAGTCCCTGGCACTGCGTCTAGAGGAGATCATCCAGAAGTACCAACAGAAGTGGGAGGTACTGGTGCAGCAACTCCTGCTGTTCCGTGATGGGATCGAGCAGGAGAAGACCCAGCAGAACGAGGACCTGGGACTGAGCGAGATAGAGGGTCCCTTCTACAGGTCGCTGATGGCAGAAATCACCAAGGCAGCAAGCGACGACACCATGGATGAGGAAACACACCAGAGGGTGCTGGACCTCACCAAGGAACTTGTTGCCGAATTCCAGGAGGCAACTCAAATCGTCGGGTTCTTTGACAAGTGGGATGAGGTCACCCGCATCAAAAAGCAGATCAAGCGGTCCATCCTGGATCAACCCTTCGGTGACAGGGCTCTGGTTGATGCCGTGACCGAGCGGTTTATGGACCTGGGCAAGAGGCACTTCAGGTGACTGCTATTCCAGAGGAGGTCCTGGGTTTGCGGGTGGAGGTGGTGCGATCCATCAGGCGCACTGCTGGTCTGCACATCGTTGGCACTGATTTGCAGGTAAGGGTCCCTGAGCACCTGGAGGATCAAAGGGTGGCAGAGATCCTCAAGCAGAAACGCCCCTGGATCAGGTCCAAGGTTGCTGAACTCAAACGGGTGCCACCCCACCGCACCAAAGAACTGGTCAGTGGTGAGTCCTTCCCTTACCTGGGTCGCAACTACCGCCTCAAGGTTCAAGAGGGTCATCAAGTGGGGGTATGCCTCTCAGGTGGATACCTCCGAGCAACCATCCGCCCAACAGAGCAGCGTGAGCATCAAGCACTAAGGATTCAGCAATACCTGGAAAACTGGTATCGCTCACGGGCACTTGAACGCCTCCAGGACAAGACCCACCGCTATGCCCAGCAGATCGGGGTCTCACCAGCGGGGATCAGTGTCCGCAGCTTCAAGTCCCGCTGGGGGTCCTGCGACAAAAAGGGGGAGGTGGTCTTCAACTGGAACATCATCAAGGCACCGCACAGCATCGTGGATTATGTGGTGATCCATGAGTTGTGCCATCTCATCCATCCAAACCACTCCAAGGACTTCTGGCAGTTGGTTGGTCGCCATGATGCTTCCTACCCTGAGCACAGACAGTGGTTAAGGAAAACGGGGGCAGAGCTGCTCTGAGGGACATGCATTTCCCTCAACTACCCCTCAATAACCTCAAGCAAATCCTCAATCCAGCAATCCAGCACCGTCACGATCTTTCCCGCCAATTCCAAAGAAAGTTGCCACGCCTGCCTGAACCTGCGGCTGAGTGGGAGCGTTCGAAGAATCTGAAAAACCAAGCCAAGGCCATGCGAAGGTTCGCCAGAAACTCTTTCAAGTATTGGTTGACATATCTTGAATTTTCTGAATGATTACTCAGGACAGCGAAGGTATTTAGTCGATGTGAGAATAATCGGGCTATGTTGCCGGCACGCTGATACTTTGCTCGTAAACATGAGCCCTAGATCTCGCCTGTCTTATCAGCCTAAAGTCCGACACAGAAATAAAGACCAAGGATAATTTGCTGTAGCGTTAGATCTATGGCCTCCGCGTTGCCTGCCTTTCAGGGCCGACCGTCGCCCTCTCAACCCGCAGTGCAGTTTATAGCAACTGCTACATGTGGATATCGGGTCCGATATCCACTGTTCATATCGAGCACATCTGCCATGAACTGACTGCGATGGCTAGGATTAGCTTGGCAACAAGGAGGTGGTTATCGGAAACAAGAAAGAGCGTTGCCGTGGTTCTCGGAAACCATCCAATAAGCGTTAGTTTGACGCGGCATAGGTGCTTGCCTCCTGTTGCCGCTCTCGTATCCGGCTAAGATGGCTTGAGGAGTTGCGTCTCATGCCCATGATCATTGATGAGAAGCGAGAAGAGATCGCAAAAGCCTGCCAGAGGTACGGTATCGAGCGCTTATTTATCTTTGGCTCTGCTCTCAGAGAAGACTTCAAGCATGGAGACAGCGATGTTGATCTTCTTGTAGAGTTTGGGCCTATCGATATCTCCAAGAAATTCCATACTTACCTAGAGGCTCGTGCTGCATTTAGCAAGATCCTTCAGAGCGAGGTTGACTTGGTAATGAGCGGTGCTGTCAAGAATAAGGTCATCGCCAGCGAGATTGATCGGACGAAGAAGCTTATTTATGGCACGTGATGTATCTGCGTATTTGCAGGATATCTATGATGCTTGCGTTGCGATTGAAGAGGTGACCGAGGCTGTCTCCTTGGAGGAGTATCGAGCCTGGCGCGCTGTCAGGTCGTCAGTGGAGCGAGAATTTATCATCTTTGGCGAAGCTCTTCGCAGAATCAGCGTGCTTGATGAGCGCTTATTTCTTTCAATATCTAATTCAAGGCTATGATTGATTTTAGGAATCTCCTCGCTCATGACTATGGTGCCGTTGACGACGATTCGGTGTTCGGCCTTGTCTACTCCGATCTGGTTGTCCTAAAAGAAGAGGTGGGGAACCTTCTCCACGATTTGTTTGGCGCAAACTAACCCTGCCATCCACCTGAGCCGCCGCCGTAGGCCTTCTGCTTTGCTACCCGCTCCTTGCGGCCAGGTGATGGCGAGCGCTAGAAAGATGGGTGTATAGACTGTGTATAGCCGCGGCTGGAGCACGCAAGCGAAGTTTCAGAAATGGGAAACAGCCTTGGCGTGAGGATTCTTCGAGGGTTGGCTGAAGAGGTGGGATTGGGTGCTGGTCTTGAGTCCCGCCGTACCAAACCGGCTAAGCGATGGTTATTGCGAAGGTGTTACCTCTCCTTAAGCCTGACACTCCTGCAATTCACTGGAGCTAGGGCCCGGTTTATTCAGCTGGAAAAATCCACATAAGATCATCAGCTCATTAAATACATCGGGGCAATCCAGCCACCGGAGGAAATCAAGTCAATTCAGTTCGGCCATATCAATGCTGCCCAACCAGCGATATCACTGCAGCGGGCGCCTGAGGCCTCATCACGGAACAGCCGGTTTATCCGGCGACTCCCGCAACCGCGGCAGCAACTGCACCAGGTTGCAAGGCCGCGTCCCTGCATCGAGCTGGGCACAAATCAGCCGGTCCCAGGCGGTTTGCACCGCATCGAGCGAGCCGGGCAGCACAAAGATCACCGTGCCGTTGGCCACCCCCGCCAGGCAGCGGCTCTGCAGCGTGCTGGTGCCGATCGTGTCAAACGACAGCACCCGGAACAGCTCACCGAAACCCTCGATCGTCTTATCGAGCAGGGGCGCCACCGCCTCCGGCGTGCCGTCGCGGCCGGTGAGACCGGTGCCGCCACTGCTGATCACCACCTGCACTGCCTCATCGGCGATCCAGCGGCTCACTTCAGAGCGAATCCGGTAGCGGTTGTCGGGCACCAGCTCCCGCTCCACCAGCCGGTGACCAGCCGCCTGCAGCCGCGCCAGCAGGGCGTCACCGCTGCGGTCGTCTTCGAGGGTGCGCGTGTCCGACACCGTAAGCAGAGCGATGGCAAGGCTCACCAGGGGGCCAGACGAAACGTCGTTTCATTGTGCTTGGGCCCAGACTGACCACCAGCCGCTGTAGCCCATGGCCGCGTCCGCCCAACAAGGGGTATGCATTCAGGTGCGGCTATTCGCGTCCCTGCGCGAAGCAACAGGCTGGAGCGAGCAGCTGGTGACCCCGGCAACCACGGCCCGCACACCCCTGGCCCTCTGGCAGCAGCTTGGGCTCGGGCCAGACGAACCGCCCGCCGGGGTGCGGGTAGCGATCAACCAGCGGTTCGCCAGCTGGGATGCCCCGCTGACAGACGGCGACGAACTGGCCTTCCTGCCGCCGATCAGCGGTGGCTGACGGCCCTCTGCCCCTGGACGGCCCCTTACTCGCCATCGCGATAGAGCCTGCACCGTTTGACCCGCTGCAGAGCCTTGCCGCCTGGCACACCACGCTGGCCGCAGCCCTCGGGGATCTGCCCGCCGCTGAGAGCCACTTCATCGGCAGGGTGCGCCCCACCGCAGCTGGCGGCGAAGCCCTATCCGCCCTGGAGCTGGAGCACTACCCAGGCATGACCGAGGCCCAGCTGCACTCCCTGGCCAGTGCCGCCGCCGCCAGGCACGGCGCCACGGCGGTGCTGGTGCGCCACCGGGTGGGGCGGGTGCTGCCAGGCGAGTCGATCGTGCTGGTGGCCGTGGCCGCCAGCCGCCGCGGCCCGGCCCTGCGCTGCTGCCAGGAGCTGCTGGAGGCCCTCAAGCACGAGGCCCCCTTCTGGAAGCGCGAGTGGCTGGCGGCTGGCAGCAGCAGTTGGGTGCAGGGCAACACCCCCCTATAAACGCCTCAGAAGTAAACAGCTCAGAAGATCGGCAACCGCAGCAACTGGGCCCAGAGTTCCGTTCCCGCTTCAAGAGTACCCAGCTCCGCCGGGATCTCCAGCAGCAGATCAGCCCCCTGCAGCGAGCCGATGCGCGATGAGGCCTGCGAGCCTGCCACCCGTGCCAACAGCGCCCCATCGGCTGCCACCACGAGCTGGGCCCGGGCCAGCTCCGGCCGCCCTGCACCGCGGCGCAAGTCCTGCTCCAGCCGCACCCGCAACCTAGGCAGCAGCTGCAACTCGCCGCCCTCAAGTTTTTGTAGCGCCGGCCAGAGCAACTGCAGAGCTGTAATCGCCGCCGCCACCGGGTTGCCCGGCAGCCCGAAAAAGGGAGTGCCGGCCACCTCTCCCCAGGCGAATGGCCGCCCCGGCTTGAGGAACAACTTCCAGAAGCGCACCACGCCGAGTTCAGCCACCAGAGAGCGGATCCAGTCACTGTCACCGGCGGACACGCCACCGGTGCTCACCACCACATCGCAACCGGCCGCCAGCTGAAGCAACGCATCACGCAACGGCTCCGGTTCGTCGACGACGACGCGCTGATCGGCCACCTCAAAGCCAAGACGACTAAGCAACGCCGTGAGCAAAGCGGAATTGCTCTCCCAGATCTGGCCAGGGCCCCGAAGCAATCCGGGACTGAGCAGTTCATCGCCACTGATCAGCAAACCGAGCCGCGGCCGCTGGGTCACCGTGAGCTGCTGCACCCCGCAACTGGCCAATCGGCCGAGCTCGGCCACACCTAAGCGCTGGCCAGCCGCTACCAGTGCGTCTCCCTGGGCTGCCTCCTCCTCGGGGTTGCGGATCCAGGGGTTAGGGCCACAGGGATGCACCAATTCGATTCGATCCGGCACCGCGCCCTCCAACCGCCGCACCAACTCCTGGGGCAACACCCGGCCACTACCAGCGGGCACCACTGCGCCGGTGAGGATCCGCACCGCCTCGCCCGGGGCCAGTGCTGCCAGATAGGGCGCTCCAGCAGCGGAGTAACCCACCAACCGCCAGCTACTGCCCAGCTCAGCCGCCTGGCCGCCGATGGCGTAGCCATCCATGATCGAAGCCCGGAAACCCGGCACGGCCGCCGCCGCCAGTACGGGCTCAGCGGTGGTGCGACCTAGGCAGGCCGCCAACGGCAGCTGTTCCACCAGCCCCAGGGGCTGCAGCCGCTCAAGAATCTGGGCGCGGGCCTGCTCCAAAGGCAGGCCTTCGGGGCCAAAGGGCTCAGTCATGCCGTTGCCAGTCGCCGCTACGGCCGCCGCTCTTGCGCAACAGGCGCACCGGGCCGATGGTCATGGCGGGATCGGCGCTCTTGAGCATGTCGTAGAGGGTGAGCAGACCCACCTGCACAGCCGTGAGCGCCTCCATCTCCACCCCGGTAGGAGCAATGGTGCGAGCAGTAGCCGTCAGGCGCAGACCGCTACCGTCAGCGGCCCGCTCCAGCTCCACGCTGACCCCGCTGAGGGCGATCGGATGGCAGAGAGGAATCAGTTCCCAGGTGCGCTTAGCGGCCTGGATCGCAGCCACCCGCGCCACCGCCAGCACATCGCCCTTGGCGGTTCGGCCCTCCAGCACCAGGGCGAGAGTGGCAGGTTCCATGCTGATGAAGCCCTCGGCCTGCGCCTCACGGGCAGTGGCAGGCCGATCGCCCACCTCCACCATGTGCACCTCGCCGGCGGCATTGAGATGGGTCAACTCCGCTGCAGCCATAGCCATCCTGCAATCGACGCCCCAGCATCAAAGCTCAGCACCTAGCGGCACCGCTACCGCCCCATAACGTGTGGCTTGAAGCGCTGGCTAGCCGCCCTGCCGTTGTCACTCCCCCGCCCCTCCACCTTCTTCTGCGCCTTCCTCACCCTGCTGAACGACCGGCTGGGGGAAAGCATCGTGTTTCCCCTGCTGCCGTTTCTGCTGGCGGGCTTCACCAATGACGGCCGCGTGCTGGGCCTGCTAGCGGGTAGTTACGCAGTGGCCCAGTTTGCCTTCACGCCCCTGATCGGCGCCCTCAGCGACCGCTTCGGACGCAAACCGGTCATCAGCGTTTGCGTAGCCGGCTCGGTGCTAGGGCTGGCCCTGTTTGCCCTCACCATCAGCCTGCCCTGGGCCAGCCTCTGGCCTGAAGCCCAGGCCGCCGGGTTGCCCCTGGCCCTGCTATTCGGCGCCCGGCTAATCGACGGGGTCAGCGGCGGCACCGCCGCCACAGCCAGCGCCGTGCTGGCTGATATTTCGCCGCCGGAAAAACGGGCCAAGGCCTTCGGTCTGATCGGGGTGGCCTTTGGCCTGGGCTTCATTCTTGGCCCCGCCCTAGGCGGGCTGCTCGGCCAGATCAACGTCACCCTGCCGCTGCTCGTTGCCGTAGCGATCGCCGTGCTCAACCTGGTGCTGGTGCTCACCGTGCTGCCAGAAACCCACCCGCCAGAAGCACGCCGAGCCATGCCGCGCAAACGGGATCTCAACCCCTTTGCCGCCCTGCAGCGGGTGTTCACCAACCCCCAGGTGCGGCGGCTTTGCGTGGCTTTTTTTCTGTTTTTCCTGGCCTTTAACGGCTTCACCGCCGTGCTGGTGCTCTATTTCAAGCAGGCCTTCAACTGGGGGCCCGGCCTAGCGGCCGCAGCTTTCCTAGTGGTGGGCGTGGTGGCCACGGTGGTGCAGGGCGGCCTGATCGGACCGCTGGTGAAGCGCTTCGGCGAATGGCGCCTCACCCTGGCCGGCCTGGGCTTTGTGATCGCCGGCTGCCTGCTGATCCCCTTGGCCACCCGGGCCAACGCCCAACCGGTGGTATTCAGCGCCGTTGCGATCTTGGCCCTGGGCACCGGCCTGGTCACCCCCTGCCTGCGCAGCCTGGTGTCACGCCGCCTTGACGGTGAAGGCCAAGGCGCCGCCCTGGGCAGCTTGCAGGGGCTCCAGAGCCTGGGCAGCTTCCTGGGCCCACCGCTGGCGGGCCTGGCCTACGAAACCAGCGGGCGCCAAAGCCCCTTCTGGCTCGGCATCGCCTTGCTGGTGGGGGTGGCCATGCTGGTGGCGGGTGGTCTGCCTGGCCAAAACGCCGGGATGAAAGCAGGACTACAAGGATCAGACAGTTGAGATTGCTACGTTGCCGCTAATCAAGGTCAAGGTGCTGCGTGGCGGAATCAACGGCTGAAATCCGGCTAGCTCCCGAGCTTTACATCAACCGTGAACTGAGCTGGCTGGAGTTCAACTACCGGGTGCTAGCCCAGGCCCTAGACGAGCGCACGCCGCTGCTAGATCAGGCGAAATTCAGCGCCATTTTCAGCAACAACCTTGATGAGTTCTTCATGGTGAGGGTGGCCTCGCTGAAGTCCCAGATCGATGCCGGGGTGAGCAGTCTTAGCGATGACGGACTCACCGCCCAGCAACAGCTCCAAGCGATCCGTACCAAGCTGCACCCCCTGCTGGAGTTGCAGCAGCAGCACTACCGCCACTCCCTAAAGAGCCATCTCTGCGACTACGGCGTTCACCTCACCGACTACGCCAACCTCAACAGTCCCCAGCGCGATTGGCTCAACGCCTATTTCCAGAGCGCCATTTTCCCGGTACTCACCCCCTTAGCGGTTGATCCCTCCCACCCCTTTCCCTTCATTAGCAACCTGAGCCTCAACGTGGCCGCCCTAGTGCGCGACCCCGATACGGGTCAGCAGGAATTCGCCCGGGTGAAAGTGCCACAGAAAAACCTGCCCCGCTTCGTCCAGCTCCCCCCCCACCTGAGCAGCAAGCAGCCCGAGCCCGTGTTTACGGCCGTGCCCCTCGAGCAGGTGGTGGCTTTCAACCTCGGCCTGCTGTTCCCAGGGATGCACGTGGAGGGGCACTACTTCTTCCGCGTCACCCGCGATGCCGACCTGGAATTGCGCGACCTAGAGGCCGACGACTTGATGGAGGCCCTTGAGGAGGGCCTGCGCAAACGCCGCCGCGGCGGCGAGGTGGTGCGGCTGGAGGTGGCCGATGAAATGCCAGAAGCGGTGGTGCAGCTACTGATGGAAGGCACCGCCGTCGAGGCGGAAGACGTTTACCGGGTCAATGGGCCCCTAGGCCTTGACGATCTGATGAGCCTGATGGCCATTCCCTTACCCCAACTCAAGGAGAAGCCCCACAAGGGCCGCACCACACCTGCTTTGGCGCGCACCCAGAAAAGCCAGCTGGAAGACGGCTCCATCAAGGCGGAGGAATTTGAAAGCATCTTCTCGGTGATCCGCCGAGGTGATGTGCTGCTGCATCACCCCTACGACCTGTTTTCCACGTCGGTAGAGGAATTCCTCAACCAGGCCGCCGACGACCCCTCGGTATTGGCCATCAAGATGACCCTCTACCGCACCTCCAAGAATTCACCTGTGGTGGCGGCACTGATCCGAGCCGCTGAAAACGGCAAGCAGGTGATGGCTCTTGTTGAATTAAAAGCCCGCTTCGATGAAGACAACAATATCCAATGGGCCAAGCAGTTGGAGGCGTCTGGAGTACACGTCGTCTACGGAGTACTGGGCCTGAAAACCCACACTAAGATCCTGCTCGTAGTACGCAAGGAGAAGGAGCGCCTTAACAGCTACGTGCATATAGGTACGGGCAATTATAACTCCAAAACCTCCAGCCTCTACACCGATATCGGCCTACTCACTGCCCGGCCCGAATTCGGTGCCGACTTGGTGGAGCTTTTTAATTACCTCACCGGCTTCTCCAAGCAGCAAAGTTTCCGACGCCTACTAGTGGCTCCAGTGACCCTGCGCAGCCGCATGGAAGGCCTGATCCGCCGCGAAATCGACCATGTCCAGGCCGGCAGGGGCGGACGCATCAGGGCAAAGATGAATGCCCTGGTGGATCCAGCGATCATCGCCCTGCTCTACGAAGCCTCCCAGGCTGGCGTCATGATCGAGCTGGTGGTGCGTGGCATGTGCAGCCTGCGACCCCAACTGGAGGGCATCAGCGACAACATCCAGGTTGTGAGTGTGATCGGTCGCTTCCTCGAGCACTCACGGTTGTTTTGGTTTGGCAATGGCGGCGAGCCCGAACTTTTCTTCGGCAGTGCCGACTGGATGTCACGCAACCTGGACAGAAGAGTGGAGGCGGTAGCCCCAATCGAAGATCCAAAACTGCGCCATCAGCTTGAGCAAGTCATCGATCTCTACCTAAATGACACAGGTGCCTGGCACATGGACAACCAAGGAAAGTTCAGTCAAAGACAGCTTGAGGGCGAACAACAACTGGTTCAGCGAGAGATGATGCGTCGCTGGCGCGGCGGCTTGGTAGCGTGATCAACAGCAATCCATATAGGAAGTCTTCCAAATCAACGAGTTAAAACCAACGATGCAGTGCTAAATTCCGACTAATTCCAATACGGAGGCTTGGGTGTGGGGACGCCTTTGCAATCCGCTTCAGACGTTGTTGATAGCAGCGCCTCGAAGCTTTCGCCATCTTTGATGGCGCCAAATGCTGCTGCTAGCAAATCCGCGTCTGCAAAGGCACGCGCCACAGGCCCTAAGGCTGGAGGTCGCCTAAGCGCAGATTCAATCGGCTGGTACCTGGGCACCATTGGCCGGGTTCCGCTGCTCACAGCCGCCGAAGAAATTGAGCTGGCTCACCATGTGCAGGCCGGCAAACGCTTACACGAGCTACCTGCCGGCGAACACACCCCTAAGCACAAGCGCCAGCTGCGCATGGCCCAGCGCGCCCGGGACCGAATGATGGCGGCCAACCTACGCCTGGTGGTAAGCGTCGCCAAGAAATATCAAAACCAGGGACTGGAGCTGTTGGATCTTGTGCAGGAGGGGGCGATTGGCCTAGAGCGAGCCGTCGACAAGTTCGACCCTGCCATGGGCTATAAATTTTCTACTTATGCCTACTGGTGGATTCGCCAGGGGATGACTCGGGCGATAGATAACAGTGCTCGCACAATTCGTCTGCCGATTCACGTCAGCGAAAAGTTGTCAAAAATGCGACGGATCAGCCGAGAGCTTTCCCATCGGCTCGGCCGCCAACCAAATCGCCTCGAGCTCGCCCATGCCATGGACATGGTCCCGCGGGATCTTGAGGACCTGCTGACCCAGAGCGCTCCCTGCGCCTCCCTCGATGCCCATGCCCGTGGCGAAGAAGATCGCAGCACCCTCGGCGAGCTGATCGCCGACCCGGCCAGCAACGAGCACTTGGACTCGATGGACCGACTCATCCAGAAGGAGCACCTGGGCACCTGGCTCTCCCAACTGAATGAACGGGAACAGCAGATCCTCAAGCTGCGCTTCGGCCTGGAAGGATCCGAACCCCTCACCCTGGCGGAGATTGGGCGGCTGATCAATGTGTCGCGAGAGCGGGTGCGGCAGCTAGAGGCCAAGGCGATCATGAAGCTGCGCCTGATGAGCAACTATCAGCAGGCCGCCTGAGCCCATGGCTACTGGATGGTCGCAGCAACTGCTGGGCGTTGCCGCCGTTGCTGGCTGGCTGGCTCTGTTAGCGCTAGCGGCGCTGCAAGTGCGGCAGCGCTGGAATGGTCAACGAGAATGGAGTCGCAAGCTGGTGCACATCGGCACCGGTGCCGTAGTGCCGATCGCCTGGGCCACCGGCATCGATCGCCTGATCGCCATCCCCGCCGCCGGCCTGATCACCCTGCTGGCGGCACTGAACCATCGCTTCCGCCTGCTGCCAGCCATCGAAGATGTGGGCCGCTCCAGCTACGGCACCATTGCCTATGGAGCCTCAATCACCCTGCTGCTGCTGCAGTTTTGGCCGCAACAACCAGCTGCCGTAGCCGCTGGCGTGCTGGTGATGGCCGTGGGTGATGGCCTCGCCGGACTGCTCGGCCCCCTGGTGAGCTCCCCTTGCTGGCTGGTGTGGGGCCAGCGCAAATCCGTCGTTGGCACCGGCGCCATGGCCGCTGGCAGCCTGGCCATGCTGCTGCTTGTACGCCAGCTGACGATCTCGGCTGGCCTGCCCCATCCGGAGCTACCTGCCCTGCTGGCCATCAGCGCCACCGCAGTGGTGCTTGAGCAGGTGGCGGTAGGGGGCCTCGACAACTTCACCGTGCCGCTGGCGGCCGGCTGGCTGTGGCAACGGCTCAGCTAGCGCACTGGCTTAGCTAGCGCACAGACTCAGCCAGAGTTTCGAGGACCTCCGAGGTGCTCGCCAGATCGATGCAGGCATCGGTGATGCTCTGCCCGTAGGTGAGCTGACTCAGATCGGATGGAATCTTCTGGCTGCCCGCCGTCAGATGGCTCTCCAACATCACACCCATCACATGACCAGAGCCGGCGCGCAGCTGTTCTGCCACCTGTTCTGCCACCTCGCCCTGGCGGCGATAATCCTTGTTGGAGTTGCCATGGCTGCAATCCACCATGACCCGGGCTGGCAAGCCGGCTTTGGCCAGCTCGGCAGCGGCTTCTTCCACCGCCTCTGGGTGGTAATTGGTACCTCGCTTGCCACCCCGCAACACCAGGTGGCCATCGGGGTTGCCGGTGGTGCTCACAATCGCCGCCTGGCCCTCCCCATTGATGCCGAGGAAATGGTGGGGCCGCGCCGCAGCCTCCATGGCATTGATGGCGGTGATGGCACTGCCGTCGGTGCCATTTTTGAAGCCGATCGGCATCGACAAGCCGGAGGCCATTTCTCGATGGGTCTGGCTCTCAGTGGTGCGGGCGCCGATGGCCGTCCAACTGATTAAGTCGGCGATGTACTGGGGCACCACCGGATCCAGCAGCTCGGTGGCCGCCGGTAGGCCCAGCTCGGCTAGGTGCAGCAACAGGCCGCGAGCCACACGCAGACCCGTATTGATGTCATAGCTGCCGTCGAGGTGAGGATCGTTGATCAGCCCTTTCCAGCCCACGGTGGTGCGGGGCTTCTCGAAATAGACCCGCATCACAATCTCCAGCTCGGCAGTGTGCCGTAGACGGGCCTCGGCGATGAAGTCGGCGTACTCATGGGCCGCCGCCACATCGTGCACCGAACAAGGCCCCACGATCACCAGCAGGCGGGAATCGCGGCCGTGGAGAATCGCCTGAATACGTTCCCTAGCTTGCTGAACTGTTGCCGTTGAGCGCTCACTGATCGGTAAGTCGCGATGCAACAGGGCCGGAGCCACCAGCGGCCGGGTTTCCACCACATGCAAATCAGAGGTGGTGGTGGTCATGGGCCTATGGCCGTCAGAGCGGCTCCGCAGGTGTGCACTCCACCCTAGACAGCAGCGATTGCGACCACCCTGGGGACCGGCTGCCAAGAAGAATGGGAAGCAGATGACGCACAAGGGCATGTCCCCAGCCACCTTCCTCAGCAGCTACCGCGCCGCCGCCGCCGAGCGCGAAGCCCTGGGCGTGCCTGCCCTGCCGCTCACCGCCAGCCAGGTCCAGGCGCTCACCGAGCTGCTGGCCGCCCCCCCCGCTGGCGAGGAGCCGTTTCTTCTGCACCTGCTCAGTCAACGCATCCCCCCCGGCGTCGATGAGGCGGCCTACGTAAAGGCCGGCTGGCTCAGCGCCGTGGCCCAAGGCAGCGCCACCAGCCCGCTCGTGAGTCCGGTGGAGGCCGTGCAGCTGCTGGCCACCATGATCGGCGGCTACAACGTCAGCGCCCTGATCGAGCTGCTGAGCAACTCCGATCCGGCCATCGCCAGCGCCGCCGCCGAGGGGCTGAGCCGCACCCTGCTCGTCTACGACGCCTACAACGACGTGCTCGAGCTGGCGGCAGGCAACGCCTATGCCCAGCGGGTGATCGACAGCTGGACCGCCGCCGAGTGGTTCACCGCCAAGGCCGAGCTGCCCGCCGAGATCACCGTCACGGTGTTCAAGGTGGAGGGTGAAACCAACACCGACGACCTCTCCCCCGCCACCCACGCCACCACCCGGCCCGACATCCCCCTGCACGCCATGGCGATGCTGGAAACCCGCATGCCCGGCGGCCTGGAGCTGATCAGCCAGCTCAAAACCAAGGGCCACCCGGTGGCCTACGTAGGCGATGTGGTCGGCACGGGCAGCTCACGCAAATCCGCCATCAACTCGGTGCTCTGGCACACCGGCAGCGACATCCCCCACGTGCCCAACAAGCGCGGCGGCGCTGTGATCTTGGGCGGCAAGATCGCGCCGATCTTCTTCAACACCGCCGAAGACTCCGGCGCCCTGCCAATCGAGTGCGACGTGAGCGCCCTGAGCAGCGGCGATGTGATCACGATTCGCCCCTACGCCGGCACGATCGAGCGCTCCAGCGGCGAAGCGAACGCCGGCGAGATCGTGGCCCGCTTCGAGCTCAAGCCCAGCACGATCAGCGATGAGGTGCGCGCCGGCGGCCGCATCCCCCTACTGATTGGCCGCTCGCTCACCGATAAGGTGCGCGCCCAGCTGGGGCTTGCCGCCAGCGACCTGTTCATCCGCCCAGTGGCCCCGGCCGACACCGGCAAGGGCTACACCCTGGCCCAGAAGATGGTGGGCAAGGCCTGCGGCCTGGCGGGCGTGCGCCCCGGCAGCAGCTGCGAGCCGCTGATGACCACCGTCGGCTCCCAGGACACCACCGGGCCCATGACCCGCGATGAAATGAAGGAGCTTGCCTGCCTGGGCTTCTCCGCCGATCTGGTGATGCAGAGCTTCTGCCACACCGCCGCCTATCCCAAGCCGGTGGATCTGAAAACCCACGCCGAGCTGCCCGATTTCATGGCGTCCCGCGGCGGTGTGGCCCTGCGCCCCGGCGATGGGATCATCCACAGCTGGCTCAACCGCATGCTCCTGCCCGACACGGTGGGCACCGGCGGCGACAGCCACACCCGTTTCCCCTTGGGCATCTCCTTCCCGGCCGGCTCGGGCCTGGTGGCCTTCGCTGCCGCCATCGGCGCCATGCCGCTCGACATGCCCGAATCGGTGCTGGTGAAGTTCTCCGGCTCCCTGCAGCCGGGGGTGACCCTGCGCGATGTGGTGAACGCCATCCCCTACGTGGCGATCCAGCAGGGCCTGCTGACCGTGGCCAAAGAAGGCAAAAAAAACGTGTTCAACGGCCGGATCATGGAGATCGAGGGGCTGCCCGACCTCAAGCTCGAGCAGGCGTTTGAACTCACCGACGCCACCGCCGAGCGCTCCTGTGCCGGCAGCACGATCAAGCTCAGTGTTGAAACGGTGAGCGAATACCTGCGCAGCAATGTGGCGCTGCTCAAAAACATGATCGCCCGCGGCTACGGCGACGGGCGCACCTTGGCGCGCCGCATCCAGGCGATGGAGGCCTGGCTGGCCAACCCGGTGCTGCTGGCGGCCGATGCCGATGCCGAATATGCAGCGGTGATCGAAATCGATCTCGATCAGATCAGCGAGCCGATCCTGGCCTGCCCCAACGACCCCGACAACGTAAAAACCCTGAGCGAAGTAGCCGGTGCGCCGATCGATGAGGTGTTCATCGGCAGCTGCATGACCAACATCGGCCACTACCGCGCCGCCGCCACAGTGCTCAAAGGCCAGGGTGAAAACACCGCGCGGCTGTGGGTATGCCCACCCACCCGCATGGACGAGGAGATGCTCAAAGAAGAGGGCTACTACGCCATCTTCGAAGCGGCGGGCTCCCGCATGGAGATGCCCGGCTGCTCCCTGTGCATGGGCAATCAGGCCCGGGTGGAAAACGACACCACGGTGTTTTCCACCAGCACCCGCAACTTCAACAACCGCCTCGGCAACGGCGCCCAGGTATACCTGGGCAGCGCCGAACTGGCGGCGGTATGCGCCCAACTGGGACGGATTCCTTCCAGGGTCGAATACCTGAAGATCGCCGCCGAAAAGCTCGACCCCTACGGCGCCGAGCTGTACCGCTACCTCAACTTCGATCAAATCGAGGGTTTCGAAGACAGCGGCCGGGTTGTGAGCAGCGAAGAGGAGGCCAGGGTGCTTGCGGGGGTGTGAAAGGCAGCCATGTTGCTTTCTCCACAGGATGCACGCCGCTTCATGACCACCTACGAGCGGGTGGCCATTGCCCTACATGCCGTCTGCGACAAGAAACCTCCAAAGAGTCCATCCGCTTGCCTCGCTGCTGCCCGCAAGCGGCTCCAGCAGAGCCCCGCACTGCTCGACCAGGCCGTTCGGTTTCTGGAGCAACGCGACACTGAGGCGGACTCAGAGGTGATCACGGCCCTACGCCAGATGCAGCTGGCGGAATGGGTACACCTCAAAGACCTGAAAAGCGGTGCCATCTTTCTCAATCAGGAGGGCACCGAGGCTTACAGCGCAGTGGGCCTCACCCAACTGCCGAGCGCCATCATCGGAGATCGAGGATTTCTTGTGGAAACCGCACTCTGCCCCTTCGCCGGCAAAATACTCTGCGATGGGATTTTTGTCGCAAGCGTTCAGCTGGGCCAGGGGATCTGGCGCAGCTTCCATACGCGCTACCTCAACCTCAAGGCCGCCGGACGCTTACATCGCAAGCCCGCCACTGCTCCGCCCTGGCAGCGGGCAGCTGCTCAATCAGCCGCACCCCTCAAAGAACCCCCGGCCTTGGAAATCCTGGAGCCTTGGCAGATGGTGCAGCTGGATGTGGTGGACGACGCTCTGGCCTATCTAGAGGCCAAATTGCAACCCCATCACCCCTTGCGAGAGCACGCGCTATTTCCCTTGCTCAAACGGGAAGACAGTCAGATCTGGATTGTCACCAAATACGATGACGACGGCACCACCTGGCTACTGGATCTCACCAGCACACGAAGGCTCCAAGGACGCACGATCTACGCCTTTCGACAACTTACAGGCGACGACGAGCTAGAGCTGATCATCCAACAGGACCACCAGCAATGGCTGGACGAGTTTGATGACGAATCCGATGCCCGCTGAGGCCTGCGCCAATGCGACAGCCGCACAGGCAGGCGCCCGTTGGTATAAAGACTGACATAAACTGAAGGATCAATTGCACCAACTGGACTTCCTGGTATCCAGAAGACTGCATCGCGATCTCCATTTATTGTGTTTTAAAGGTGCCCTGGCCCTGGCCCTCGTTTGAAGCGACGCCCTCACCGGCTGTGACCAGGCCACCCAGAGCGTCAAGGCCGCCCAGGGCCTGACCAGCACCTTCAGCAAAGGCACCCCCAACGCCCCCATCAGTGGCTTACTTGGCCCCCTTTTCGCCCTGGCCGGTAAGTAAGTCGAGCCTGCCGTGGTGAGACGCTGGAGGCCTACAGCCGTCGTCTCATCTGAACAAGGAAATCCTGCTGTTCGAACCCGCCCCAGCTGAGGCCGGTGCCCTGCGTGCCGTGCTGGCCTTCCCCAGCACCTACACCGTGGGGATCACCAGCCTGGGCTACCAGGTGGTGTGGGCCAGCCTGGCCCAGCGGGCCGATGTGGATGTGCGGCGCCTATTCACCGACCAGGGCGATCCAGCGCATCGCCACTGCGACCTCTTCGGGCTATCGCTGAGCTGGGAACTGGATGGGCCGGTGCTGCTGGATCTGCTGGAGCAGCAGCGCATCCCGATCTGGGCGGCCGAGCGCGGCGACAACGACCCGATCGTGTTCGGCGGTGGGCCGGTGCTCACCGCCAATCCTGAGCCGCTGGCACCATTTTTTGATGTGGTGTTGCTGGGCGATGGCGAACTGCTGCTGCCGGCCTTCATCGATGCCCTGCAGGCAGGCCGCGGCGCACCCCGAGCCGAACGGCTCCGGCGGCTGGCGGCCGTACCCGGCGTGTATGTGCCCTTTCTCTATGCCCCCCGCTATAGCCCCGAGGGCGATCTGCTCGCGGTTGTGCCAACAGAAGCGGGTATCCCGACCACGGTGGCCAAACAAACCTGGCGCGGCAACACCTTGAGCCATTCGGCGGTGATCACCCCGGAGGCGGCCTGGCCCTCGATCCACATGGTGGAGGTGGCGCGCAGCTGTCCGGAGCTCTGCCGCTTCTGCCTGGCCAGCTACCTCACCCTGCCGTTTCGCACCCCCAGCCTGGAAGACGGCCTGATCCCAGCGGTAGAGAAGGGTTTGGTCGCCACCCAGCGCCTGGGATTACTGGGAGCCTCAGTAACCCAGCACCCCCAATTCGCCGACCTGCTGGCCTGGCTAGACCAGGACCGCTTTGAAGGCACGCGGGTGAGCGTCAGCTCGGTGCGGGCCGCCACCGTGACCGCCGAGCTGGGGCGAATCCTGGCCAAACGGGGCAGCAAATCGCTCACGATCGCGATTGAAAGCGGCAGCGAGCGCATGCGCCAGGTGGTGAACAAGAAACTTGCCACCGAAGAGATCTACTCAGCAGCCCGCTATGCCAAAGAAGGTGGCCTCACGGGCCTGAAGCTCTACGGCATGGTGGGCCTGCCGACGGAAGAAGACGTCGATGTGGAAGCCACCGCCGAGCTGCTGCTGGCTCTGAAAAAGGCCACCCCCGGCCTGAGGCTCACCCTGGGAGTGAGCAGCTTCGTGCCCAAGGCCCACACGCCGTTCCAGTGGCAAGGCGTGCGGCCCGAAGCGGACAAGCGACTCAAGCTGCTGGCCAAGCGGCTCAAGCCCAAGGGCATCGAGCTGCGCCCCGAGAGCTACGGCTGGAGTGTGATCCAGGCCCTGCTGTCGCGCAGCGACCGGCGCCTAGCGCCGGTGATCGCTGCCGCCCGCGGCAAGCACGAGAGCCTGGGGGGCTGGAAGCAGGCCTATCGGGCGGTGCGGGAGCAAACCTCAGGGCCCGAAAGCCCACCAGCCTGGGAGGAAGTGATCCACGCCACCTGGAGCCCGGAGCGGGTGTTGCCCTGGGCGCACTTGGAGGGGCCGCTGCCTGCGAAAACTTTGCAACAACATGCTGCACAGGCGCTGCAGCACCAACTAGGGTGAAAATCAAGCTCAACGTGAAGCTTTACCCAATTGGAGACTGATGTCATGGCCCGTTTGTCCCTCGCCACAGACTGGCCCTGGGAGCAAGCCACCCGCCTTGGTCGACGCTCCAGCAATGTCTTGGACAAGCTCAGTCCCGTCAACAAGGCTGACAAGAACCACCCTGTCAACACCTCCCTCCGCTCCTCGCCGATCGCAAAAGAAACAGGCGATGCCCGATACGCAACCTATATAGATCCATCTCCGACGGCCCCTTTCCCGAACACCAGCCTCGACATCCAATCGGAACTTGGCTCCCCAGTCATTAACGGCACCCTGGCGCTGGGTGGCGGAGCAGCGGGCGGGCCGGACGGACGCGCAGGGGGCGTTCAGGCGACTCCCAAGCTGACGACCAGCCAGATTCTGGTGCAGTGGAACCCAACCAGCACCGCAAATCAACGCCTAGCGGCCCTCGGTGCCATAGGTGGAAGGGTGGTGAGCACGATCCAGACCAACCTGATGAAGCAGCTGGGCCAGGGGGTGGTTGAGGTGATCGGCGTGCCGCCTGGGATGTCGGTTGATCAGGCCATCCGCGCCTATGGCAACCGGCCAGGCGTTGAGTTGGCCGAGGTGGACTGGGTGGTAGGCACCCAATCTATATCTGACGATCCTTATTACACAACTAGCAGCCGCCTCTGGGGGATGTACTCCAGCGACAACCCCACGGCTGCCGGTGGCAGTGGCACCACCAACGCCTTTGGCAGCCAGGCCGAGCAGGCCTGGGCCCAGGGTCAAACGGGCAGCAGCAAAGTCGTGGTGGGCGTGATCGATGAGGGCATCGACTACACCCACCCTGACCTTTATCTCAACATCTTCCTCAACCAGGGGGAGATCAGGGGGCTCAGCTTCTTCAGCAGCCTCAACGACATCAATGGCGATGGCCTGATCACCTTCCGTGATCTCAACCACAGCAGCAATTCGGCTTTCGTAAGCGACATCAACCTCAATGGCCGCATCGATGCCGGTGACCTACTGAATGACTCCCGCTGGGCCGATGGCATCGACACCGATGGCAATGGCTACAACGATGATTTGATCGGCTGGGATTTCGTCTACAACACCAACAATCCCTATCGCCCATCGGAAGGTGACAACCACGGCACCCACGTGGCCGGCACCATCGGCGGCATCGGTAGCAATGGCGTTGGGGTAGCCGGCGTCAACTGGGATGTGCAGCTGATGGCGCTGAAGTTCCTGGGGCCCAACGGCGGGTACACCTCGGGCGCAGTAGCAGCGGTTAATTACTACGCCAACATGACTTCCCAGCATGGGACCACCGCGCAGTACGTGGGCACCAACAACTCCTGGGGAGGGGGTGGCTTCAGCAGCACTCTCAACAACGCCATCGGCAATGGCGGCAGGGCAGGCAATTTATTTGTAGCGGCGGCCGGCAACAGCTCCTCCAACAACGACAGCACCAGCAACTTCCCCTCCAACTACAGCACCACCTCTGCACTTGGCTGGGAGGCTGTGGTGGCCGTGGCCTCGATCACCAGTTCCGGAGGCCTGTCCAGCTTCTCCAGCTACGGCTCTCAGACCGTTGATCTGGGGGCACCCGGCTCGTCGATCAACTCCACCGTGGCCGGTGGCGGCTATGCCAGCTACAGCGGCACCTCGATGGCCACTCCCCATGTAATGGGAGCCCTAGCCCTACTGGCTTCGGCCTTCCCCCAGGCAACCCCCCAGCAGCTGCAGAAAGCCCTCTACGACGGCACCGCCGCTACCACCAGCCTCTCCGGCAAAACCGTGACCGGCGGCCGTCTGGATGTGAATCGCTCCCTACAGCTGCTTAGTGCCACCTTTGGCGATGGCGGTGGCGGCACGAATCCGCAGCCCAGTTACGCCCTAAGCGCTGAAGCCAACTCCGTTAACGAGGGCAGCAGCAGCACCTTCACGCTCACCACCACCAATGTGGCTGCGAACACCAGCCTGGCTTGGACGCTCAGCGGCACCGGGATCACCACCGGTGACGTGGTGGGAGGGAGCCTGCAGGGCACCGTCATCGTAGGCAGCGACGGCAAGGCCAGCTTCAGCATCACCCTGGCCAGCGACGCCCTCACCGAAGGGGCCGAGACCTTGGTGGCCAACTTGTTCAGCGATGCAGCCAGTACCACAGTGCTCGCATCGGCCTCGATAACTGTGAACGACACCTCCACAACGCCGGTCACCACCACCGATCAGATCCTCTGGGGCACCACCGGCAGCGACACCATCACCGGCGGCAACGGTAACGACCGGATCTCAGGCGTACTGGCCAGCGGTACCACCGCAGCCGCCATGGGCAGGGGGCAGATCGATGTGCTCACTGGAGGCCCCGGAGCCGATGTGTTCGTACTGGGCGACAGCCGCGGCGTGTTCTACGACGACCGCAACAGCGGCAACCTAGGCACAGCCGACTATGCCCGGATCAAGGATTTCATCGCAGGAGAAGACAAACTCCAGCTGCGCAATGCCACCTACCTTTCCACCGTTTCGAGCGGCAATCTCTCCCTCTACTGGGATCGCAACGGCAATGGCAAGCTTGATACGGGCGGTCGCAACCGCGACGAGCTGATCGCAATCCTTGAAGGTGTTTCCAGCCTCAGTGGCAGCGATATCCTCTTCGTATAAACCTCAAGCAAACACCGCCGTCCGCCCCCGGTAAACCATTACCTGGCGCTTGAGGTGCAGGCGCACGGCCCGGGCTAGGGCCAGGCGTTCGCAGTCGCGGCCGAGCCGGATCAGGTCATCGATCTCGTCGCGATGGCCCACGGGCACGGTGGACTGGGCAATGATCGGCCCCCCGTCCAGCTGCTCGGTCACGTAGTGACCGGTGGCACCGATCAGCTTCACGCCCCGCTCCCAGGCCCGGTGATAGGGCTGGGCGCCCTGGAAGGCAGGCAGGAAAGAGTGGTGGATGTTGATCACTCGATGGAAAGCATCCGGTGGATCAAAGCTCTCCAAAAATGCCGGTGTAAGTACTTGCATGTACTTGGCCAGGATCACCAGCTCGATGCCGTGCTCGGCCAGCAGCTCCAAGTGCCGGGCTTCAGCCTCCTCCCGGTTGGCGGCTGAGATGGGCACATGGGCAAAGCGGGCCCCAAATTCCTCAGCCATGGCGCCAAGGTCGGGATGGTTGGAAATCACCAGCGGCACCTGCATCGGCAACTCGCCCGTGCGCGTGCGCCACAACAGGTCCAGCAGGCAGTGGTCCTGCTTGCTCACGAAGATCGCCACCGGCGGACGCACATCTGAGAAGTTCACCTTGTATTGGCCGCCCAAACGCTCCGCCAGGGCGCTGGCCATGGGACAGATCGCCTGCCGCGGCAGCCCGAAACCCTCAAGCTGCCACTCGATCCGACTCAAAAACAAGCCGGCGCCTTGATCGCTGTGGTGGTCGGCGTGCACGATGTTGCCGCCGTTAGCCGCTACCCAGCCAGACAATTCCCGCACCAGTCCGGGTTGATCCGGGCAGATCATCTGCAGGATGGCGGTGGCTGTAGTCATGGCCTTGGTCAACGACGATTCAGACGTAGCACCTCGGCGGCATTTAGGGCCAGGTTGCGAGGGGCAACAGACAGGCCGGAAGAGCCAGCCCGCCCCGATAAACTCACCCCCACGAAAAGGTGTTGGTACCTGCTGATGGCTTCTGCGCGGATTCCTGCGGTTTTCACTGCTTCCGGCCAACCCGTTTTTAGCCAAACCACTTTTGGCCAGCAGCTACGCCGTTTACTGGTGCTCTGCCTTGCCACCGTGCTCTGCCTCGGCCTGAGCGCCTGTGACGGCAGCCAGGGCAAGAAGCCGCCGACCATCAGCCCAGAGGACATGGCCCTGATCGAGCGCCAAGCGGAGGGCTTCCTGGCAGCCCGCAACCGCCTGCCCGAGTTGGCCGCCCTCGTAAATGATCGCAACTGGGTATTCACCGCCAACTTGATCCACGGCCCCATGCAGGAAGTGGGCCGGGAAATGAGCTACATCAACCAAAGGCTGCTGCCCGCCGACCGCCCCGAGGCCGAGAAGCGCGCCACCGCCCTAAAAACCGCCCTTGCCCAGCTCGATGAAGCCTCCCGCCTTCAAGACGGCGACAAGCTGCGTAAGGGTTACATCAAGGTGGCGAGCGGTTTTGGTCTCTATGCCCAGGTGTTGCCCACCCAAGTGCAGGAAGACCTCAAGCAGATCTGATTAAGCAAACCCACCCCGTCGGATCAGCCGCTAGGCGCCTTTCGATCGCTGTAATCGGCGCCGGCTTGGTGGGCCGCGCCTGCGCCTGGCTACTGCTGCAGCGTGGCCACCGAGTTTTGCTGCTCGATCCAGGTCTGGACGGCCAGCGCGACCCCAGTTCAGGCAGCGAGGCGGCCCTGGGGGTGCTGATGGCCCAGGTGTTTCACCGCAACAGCGGCCGGGCCTGGCGGTTGCGCCAACGCAGCCTGGAGCTCTGGGGCCAATGGCGTCAACAGTTGCAGGCCCAGGGCTGGGCCCTGCCCTGGCGGCCCGGCTTGCTACTGCTGGCCAGCACGCCTGAGGAACTGGAGCGCCAGCGCCAGTTGGTGGCAAGCCGGCGGCAGCAGGGCTTTGCCCTGGAGCTCTGGGAGCAACCCCAGCTTGACGCCCTGACACCAGCCCTGCCGATCGGAGCCCTAGCCGGGCTCTACTCCCCGGCCGACGGGCAGCTGGATCCCGGCCCCGCCCTCGCAGCCCTGCTAGCCGATGGCCTGCGGCTGGGTCTGCAGACCTGCTGCGATCGGGTTGAGCGCCTCGAGCAACGCCCCGGTGGCTGGAGCGTTCACACTCGCTGCGGCGAAAATCTGGAGGTGGAAGGGGTGGTACTGAGCGCCGGGGTAGCCAGTAGCGCTCTGCTGGCAGACCTAGGCCACCAGATGCCCATGGAGCCGGTGTTAGGCCAGGCCCTGGAACTGGAGTTGCCACCCCCCACAAACTGGAGCAGCACCAGCCCCTGGCCTGGGGCAGTGGTGTGGCAGGGGCTCAACCTGGTGCCCCGTGCCAGCAGCAAGCTTTGGCTGGGAGCCACCCTGGAGCCTGGCGATCAAGCCGATCCCGCCGCTCTCGCCAACCTGCAACAGCTGGGTGGTACCGCGCCAGCCTGGCTACAACAGTCCACCGTGGTGCGCCAATGGCAGGGCCACCGGCCCCATCCGATCGGCCGCCCAGCGCCCCTGCTCGAGCAGCTGGAGCCGGGCCTAGTGCTGGCCAGCGGCCACTACCGCAATGGCGTGCTGCTGGCAGCGGCGACAGCGCAATGGGTGGCAGAGCAACTGGAGCAAGGCTGACAAACCAGCCAGCAAACACCTTCTTAATCAAGCCCTAACCTGCCGGGACGCCACACCTCACCAGCTACCTCCATGGCCGTCAGCCGCTTTCGCCCCAGCATCCTGTTGAGGAGCGCCCTCGGCTTGGCTGCCCTAATCAGCATGAGCAGCTGCAGCAACGGCCAGACCTTGCAAGCCGCCGGCGCCAGCTTCCCGGCGGGCCTCTACCAACGCTGGTTTGCAGACCTGGCAAGCAAGGACAAGATTCGGGTCAACTACCAGTCGGTGGGCTCCGATGCCGGCGTCCGCCAGTTCCAAGCCGGCACGGTGGATTTCGCCGCCAGCGACAAACCCCTAGACGGCCAAGATGCTGCAGCGATCAAACGCGGTGTAGTGCAAATACCCCTCACCGCTGGCGCCATCGCCGTGGCCTACAACCTGCCCGGCTGCAAGCTCAAGCTCAACCAGGAGCAGCTGGTGCAGATCTTCGAGGGCAAGATCAGGAACTTCCAGCAGCTGGGCTGCGCCGACCAGCCGATCCAGGTGGTGGTGCGCTCCGATGGCTCCGGCACCACCTACAACTTCACCAATTCCCTGGCCGCCTTCAGCCCCAGCTGGAAGAAAGGGCCCGGCGTTGGTAAGTCGGTGAAATGGCCCACGGGAGTGGGCGCCAAAGGTAATGAGGGCATCGCCGCCAGCCTGCTGCAAACCAAAGGCAGCATTGGCTACGTGGAGGCGGCCTATGTGCGGGGCATCCTCCAGGCCGCCGCCATCGCCAATCGCAGCGGCAGCTTCAACCTGCCCAATGCCGCAAACGCCAGCCAGGCCCTGGCCACGATCAACTTGGGAGACGATCTCACGGGTAGCGATCCCAATCCCAGCGCCGGCTATCCAATCGTCACCTTCACCTGGGTGCTGCTCTACAAAAATGGCAATGCAGCCAAGCTGCCCCTCCTGCAGCGCACCTTCAACTACGCCCTGAGCGAAGCAGCCCAACAGCAGGCTCCAGCTCTGGGCTACATCCCCTTGCCCGCTCCTGTTTTGGCCAAAGCGAAGGATGCCCTGGCCAGCGTTGGCCCCTGAGCCAGCAAGAAGCCCCCCTTGCGGGGGGCTGGCAATTACCTGTCAGCAGTTACTAACTCCTGATCACTTGCTCTCGGTGAACTCGGCATCGATCACGTCGTCGCTGGAGGCAGAGCTGGCCGCATCGGCACCGGCGCCATTGCCACCAGGGGCAGCACCGCCGGCCTCAGCACCTGCAGCCTGCTGATACACGGCGGCACCAGCGGCGTATAGAGCCTGCTGCAGAATTTCGAGCTCAGACTTCATAGTGTCGAAGTCTTCCTTAGCGATCGCCTCCTTGAGCTTGGCGGAGGAGGATTCCACCTTGGCCTTATCCTCAGCGCCCACCTTGTCGCCGAGCTCACCGAGCTGCTTCTCCGACTGATAGACGAGGGTTTCGGCCTGATTCTTCAGGTCGATCTTTTCACGCTTCTCCTTGTCGGTAGCAGCGTTGCTCTCGGCATCCTTGACCATCTTCTCCACCTCATTGTCGCTGAGGGTGGAGGCTCCGGTGATCGAGATGCTCTGCTCCTTGCCGCTGCCCTTGTCCTTAGCGGTGACGCTAAGGATGCCATTGGCATCGATATCGAAAGTGACCTCGATCTGAGGCACGCCGCGGGGGGAGGGAGGGATGCCGTCTAGGCGGAAGGTGCCGAGCGACTTGTTGTCGCTAGCCATCTCGCGCTCACCCTGGAGCACATGGATCTCCACATTGGTCTGGCCGTCCACCGCCGTGGAATACACCTCGGTTTTCTTGGTGGGGATGGTGGTGTTGCGGGTGATCATCTTGGTCATCACGCCGCCAAGGGTCTCAACGCCAAGGGACAAAGGGGTGACGTCCAGCAGCAGGATGTCCTTGACCTCACCGGCCAGCACGCCGCCCTGGATCGCGGCACCAACAGCCACAACTTCGTCAGGGTTGACGGTTTGGTTGGGGTCTTTGCCGGTGACGCGCTTGACCAGCTCAAGCACCGCCGGAATACGGGTGGAGCCGCCCACCATCACAATCTCGTCGAGTTCAGCGGAAGAGAGCTTGGCGTCCTTAAGCGCCTGCTCCACCGGCACGCGGCAACGGTCTATAAGTTTAGAGGCCAACTCTTCAAACTTTGCTCGGGTAAGGGTGAGGTCGAGGTGCTTGGGACCCTCTGGGGTGGCCGTAATGAACGGCAGGTTGATTTCGCTCTGGGTAGCGCTTGAGAGCTCAATTTTGGCCTTCTCGGCAGCTTCGGTGAGACGCTGCAGCGCCTGCTTGTCCTGGCGCAGATCAATGCCCTCATTGGCTTTGAAGCTGGCGGCCAGGTAATCAACGATCACCTTGTCGAAGTCATCACCACCCAGGTGGGTGTCACCGGAAGTGGAGAGCACTTCGAACACACCGTCGCCCACCTCGAGCACGGAGACGTCAAAGGTGCCGCCGCCCAGGTCGAAAACCAGGATGCGTTCATTGCTCTTGCGATCGAGGCCGTAGGCCAGAGCGGCCGCCGTGGGCTCGTTAATGATGCGAAGGACCTCAAGACCAGCGATCTTGCCGGCATCTTTAGTGGCCTGGCGCTGGGAGTCGTTGAAGTAGGCGGGAACGGTGATCACCGCTTGGGTCACCGTTTCACCGAGGTACTTGCCGGCGTCTTCGGCGAGCTTGCGCAGCACCTGGGCGCTCACCTCCTCGGGAGCAAACTGTTTATTGAGAACCGGGCACTTCACCTTCACATTGGCGCCGGCTTTTTCTACGCCATAGCTAACTTCCTTCGATTCATCGTTGACTTCATCAACGCGACGACCGATGAATCGCTTCACCGAATAAAAAGTATTCTCCGGGTTCATCACCGCCTGACGCTTGGCGATTTGGCCCACCAGCTGATCCTGGTTTTTGGTGTAAGCCACAACTGAAGGAGTGGTACGGAACCCCTCAGCGTTGGCGATCACGGTGGGCTTGCCGCCCTCCATGACGGCAACACAGCTGTTCGTGGTGCCTAAATCAATGCCAACGACCTTGCCCATGGGTAACTAATTCCTTACGGTGAGTGAATCTGTCTGGGAGCATCTTCAGCAGCTGGGGCCTTCCCAGGCGAGGGGTGGTTCCCGAACAGGTCCAGCCACCCAGCCCACCTACATGCCCCAGCCGATCTCCGGAAGCACTGCCCTAGCTGGGGTTCTCGGGGATCCGGTGCGCCACTCCCTCTCGCCGGCAATGCACAATGCCGCCCTAGCGGAGCTGGGGCTCAACTGGGTGTATCTGGCCCTGCCAGCCCCTGCCGACCAGCTGGCGGTGGTGCTGCAGGGCCTGGAGGCCGTCGACTGCCGCGGCCTCAACGTAACCCTGCCCCACAAGCAGGTCGTGGCCGGCCTCTGCCACAGCCTCTCGCCCCTGGCGCAACGGGTGGGTGCGGTGAACACTCTGGTGCGGCATCCGCAAGGGGGCTGGTTTGGCGAAAACACAGATGTGGAGGGCTTCCTGGCGCCCCTGCGTAGCTGTGAGCAAAACTGGCAGGGGCGGCGAGCGGTGATGTTGGGCTGTGGCGGCAGTGCCCGAGCCGTAGTGGCAGCCCTGGTGGAACTGGGCTGCAGTTCGATCGCCGTGGCGGGCCGAAGCACAAATCGCTTAGAGGACCTGTTGACCACCTGCCACAGCTGGGCGCCCCAACTGCGGGGGCTCGAATGGGCAGAAAGCAGCAGGGCACTGGCCGAGGCCCTGGCTCTGGCAGATCTGGTGGTGAACACAACACCCGTGGGCATGGCTACCGCGGGCAATCCGGATGCGGCCCGGCAGTGCCCGCTCAGCCCCGGCGAGCTGGAGGCCCTGCGACCCGCTGCCACGGTGTACGACTTGATCTACACGCCCAGGCCCACGGCCCTGCTGCTGGCGGCGGCCAGTCGGGGCTGCCGAAGCCTCGATGGCCTGGAAATGCTGGTGCAGCAAGGGGCGACCTCCCTGCGGCGCTGGAGCGGGCTTGAGCAAGTGCCCGTGACGGCAATGCGGGCGGCGGCCCTTGCCCAGCTGGGCTCCTAGCTTTAGGGCCCTATAACGTCACCGCCCATGCAGGATCCACCGATCTGGCAGCGACTGCTAGCGGCCTTGGCCTACCTGCTGCCGTGGAGCGACGCCTTCTCCTTCGGTCGGGGGCTGTTCGGCCTGTTCCCAGCACTGCAGTGGCTAGGGGTGCCGATCCTGCCGATCGCCCTGCTGGAGCAGGCGGTGCCCTTTGGCGGACTGGTGCTGTTCCTGGTGCTTTTCCTGGCGGTGGTGCGCAACAACAAGGTGCCCTACGTGATCCGCTTCAACGTGCTGCAGGCGATCCTGATCGACATCGTGGTGGTGCTGGTGACCCTGGCCTTCCAGGTGCTGCAGCTGGGCGCCCTGGACTTCGTCGGCAAAACCCTCAGCAACACCGTGTTCATCGGCGTTTTGGTGCTGGTGCTGTTCGCAATAGTGCAGAACCTGCGAGGCAAAGAGGCCGATATTCCCAGCCTCTCAGAGGCTGTTCGGATGCAGTTGTAAAGTGGTTGATCCGTCGCTGGTGGGCATCAGCCCATCGGCCGCTGCCCCAACTCCTGAGGCGACAACCCCGAAGCGACCATGACGCAGCCCTACTACGAGACCATGTACATCCTTCGTCCGGACATTCCGGAGGAAGAGGTTGAAACCCATGTCGCCAAGTACCGCGATTTGGTAACCGAATCCGGTGGTGAAGTGCTGGATTGCCAGATGCGTGGCAAGCGCCGCTTGGCCTATTCGATCGCCAAGCACCGCGAAGGTATCTACGTGCAGCTCAATCACAATGGTGACGGCCAGCAGGTTGGACCACTGGAGCGCGCCATGCGTCTTTCCGAGGATGTGATTCGCTACCTCACCGTCAAGCAAGACGGCCCGATGCCAGCTCCCCGCACCCTACCCGGAGCCGCCAGCGAAGCCGCTCCAATGGAACCAGCTGCTGTCTGACTCCCAGACTCCAAGTAGCTACGAAACGAATACGAGTGGGCTTGTGAAAAAACAAGCCCACTCGTATTCTTCTTTTATGGAGCGTGACTACATACCACCAATACCGAAGCGGCAGCCCTCTGTCACTTCCGTTTCGTGGCACCAGCAGCTCGAGCGCCAAAGCCAGCTAGAACAAGAACTCGCCAAAACTCGGGAAGAGCTTCAGGCCATGCAGGCCCTGCTCGAAGACCTACCCGGTTTGTTTGAGGACAAATTTCGGCAGCGATTGCAGCCATTACTCGAGCAGCAACAGAGACTGATCAACGACAACTCAATGTTGCGTCAGCACCTACTTGTGCCCCAGCATGAGCAAAGCCGGCCTCGCCGGCGCCAAGCCCTGCTCCATGCCTTCGGCTTTGGCAGCACCCAGGCTCCCTAACGCCGGCGCTGGTTGGCTGCCCAGAGGCGGGTGGGCAGACCCCACACGTAGATGAAGCCCTCAGCTGCCTTGTGGTCGAACTGATCTTCAGCGCCGTAGGTGGCCATATCGGGCACATAGAGGCTGTGGCTGGCACTGCTGCGGCCCACCACGGTGGCATTTCCCTTGTGCAACTTCAGCCGCACCGTGCCATTCACGGTTTGCTGGGTGCGGTCCATGAAGCCATCAAGCGCATCCTTGAGCGGGCCATACCAAAGGCCCTGATACACCAGATCCGCCCACTGCTGCTCGAGCTGGCGTTTGGTGCGCAGCACATCGGCCGCCAGGGTGAGGCTCTCCAGCTCCTGGTGGGCCTTGATCAACAGCAGTAGGCCAGGGGTTTCGTAGATCTCCCGGCTCTTGATGCCCACCACCCGGTTTTCGACCATGTCGAGGCGGCCGAAGCCGTGGCAGCCAGCCAGGGCATTGGCCTGGCGGATCAAGCTCACCGGATCGAGGCGCAGGCCGTCGATGCTCACCGGATTGCCCTGCTCAAAGCCGATCTCAACGATCTGGGCCTGATCCGGCGCCGCATCCACCGACACGGTCATGGCGTAGATCTCCTCGGGCGGCTCCACGTTGGGGTCTTCGAGGGGGCCAGCCTCGATCGAGCGGCCCAGCAGGTTGAGGTCGATTGAATAGGGCGATTTCTTGCTCACGGGCGAAGGAATGCCGCAACGCTCGCCGTAGGCGATGGTTTGCTCGCGGCTCATGCCCCACTCCCGCGCCGGGGTGAGCACCTTGAGGTCGGGGGCGAGGGCGCCAATCGCCACATCGAAGCGCACCTGGTCGTTGCCCTTACCGGTGCAGCCGTGGGCCACCGCATCAGCTCCCAGCTCTCGGGCAATCTCCACTAGTCGCCGCGCGATCAGGGGCCTGGCCAGGGCGGTGGAGAGGGGATAGCGGCCTTCATAGAGGGCGTTAGCACGGATAGCCGGGAAGGCGAATTCGGTGATGAAGGGCTCGATCAGGTCGCCCACGATCGACTGGCTGGCCCCTGAATCGAGCGCCTTCTGGCGAATCGGCTCAAGCTCGTCGCCCTGACCTAGGTCGGCTGCAAAGGTGATCACCTCCTCCACGCCCCACTCCTGCATCAAGTAGGGAATGCAGACGCTGGTGTCTACGCCGCCGGAATAGGCCAGCACCGCCTTCTTCGCCCGACCCATCAACGCCTCTCCATGCGTTCAGTTGCTCGATTCTCCCCTGTCGGGGTGTGGCACGGACCAGTGGGTCAGCAACCACAACCCCACTAGCAGGGGCGGCAGGCCCACCAGCAGCCACACCACCCCCTGCTGCAGGGGCAACGGCTGGGGCCAGCGCTCGCCCGCTGCGGCCAGCGCGGCACTAATGGCCAGGGCCAGGGCCCAGACCTTCAGCACTCCGGCTAGAGGGCTGGCCTTTTGGCTGCTGGTGGGCATGGGCGGGAGGGGTGCACTTGCTTTGCAGCTATGGTGACTGATTGGTCTGTATGGGCCTAGCCCCAGACCTAGCTACCGGTAGGCGCACGCATGAGCACACTCGCGACCAGTGACAGCAGTCGACTTGACACAATCAATCCCTCGCTGACCCGCTACCGGCGCAGCGATCCAGCTCCGGTGCTGCCCCTGCGCGATGAACCCGATCTGCTGAGCTGGCTGGAGAGCACTGGCCGCCTGGTAGCGGATGAAGAAACCGCCAGCACCGAAGTGAGCACGGTGGAAGAGGAGGAGCTTTCCGCCCTGATGGGCGAGAAGGAGGACTACAACAAGGACGACGAACAACAGGACGAAGACTGGGAAGACTGAGTTCCGCAGGGGAAACTGGGGCGGTCGCCGTCCCTTTCTCTTGGTTTTATCGACCCCGGCTGCCCTACTCAGCGGTCTGTTGCTACTTGCCTGTCTGGTTTGTGACTGGTTGAGCGGCGCACCCCAGCTCACCGTGCCGTTGCTAGTTGCCGGCCTAATCAGCGCTGCAGTCAGCGGTTGGGGGGTGGCGAGACTGCGCCAGCTCAAGCTCGGCCAGGTGATTCGCGCCGAGGGGCCCCAGGGCCACCTCAGCAAGGCCGGCACTCCCACCATGGGCGGCCTGCTGGTGGTGCCCGTGGGAGTGCTGGTGGGCGGCCTGCTGAGCCCAAGCGATCCCCGCCTGCTTGCTGTTGCCGCCGTAACCCTGGCCTACATGGCGATCGGTGCCATCGATGACTGGCGCAGCCTCACCCGCCGAACCAACACGGGCCTCACGCCCCGGGGCAAATTGCTGCTGCAGGCGGGCGCGGCCCTGTTGTTTCTGATCTGGGCCGCAGCAGGCCAGTGGCTGGGTGGGGCCTCCCCCGGCGACATCGCCCTGCCCCTGGGCTGGGTGCTGCCGATCGGTCTGCTGATCTGGCCGCTGGGGTTGTTTGTGTTTATGGCCGAAAGCAACGCCACCAACCTCACCGATGGCCTCGACGGCTTGGCCGCAGGCTGCGGCGCCGTGGTGTTCACCGGCATGGGGCTGCAGCTGATGCTGCGTGGCCACGAAGGCGATGCGGCTCTGGCTGGCTTCTGCGCCGCGATGGCCGGCTGCTGGCTGGGCTTTCTGGCCCACAACCGCCACCCGGCCCGGCTGTTTATGGGCGACACCGGCTCCCTGGCCATGGGCGCAGCCCTCAGCGCCGTCGCCTTGCTCTCCAACAGCCTCTGGCCCCTGCTGCTGATGGGCGGCGTCTTCCTGGCGGAATCGCTGTCGGTAATCCTGCAGGTGTGGGTGTTCAAAGCCACCAAAAACCCAGCCACGGGCCAGGGCCAGCGTCTGTTCAAGATGGCGCCGCTGCACCACCACTTCGAGCTTGGTGGGCTCAACGAACAGGTGGTAGTGATCCGCTTTTGGCTCGCCAGCCTGCTACTGGTGGGGTTGGGTTTAGTGCTGCTGCCCTAAGCCCTGCTCTCGCCTATCAACCATGGCTTACTTCACCTGGAAGGACACCGGCCTCAGCTCCGACTGCGCCAGCCTGGCCGCCATGGCTGCCCGCTTCGAGGAAGCCGCTGCCCTGATGCGCCGCATGGCCAGCGAAGGCTTTCAGCTGGAGCGCCACAGCGATGGCCAGCACATCACCCACCCAGATCCAAACGTATTTGAGGCCTACGGCTTCATCAACGAGGAATCGCCGGTACGGCAGCTGACGTTGCTGAGCTAATCAGTTTCGACGCACATAGCCCACCAGCCACACCACCACAAAAGCCAGGGAGGAAAGACCCAGGTAGATCAGGGCCCATTTCTGCAAAGTGGCGATGTCCCAGCCAAATAACAGGCCGTTAGCAGCGTCCCCAGCCGTACTGAAACCCAAGGGCAATCCCAACAGCCAAGCCATCAACACGCCCCGGTGTGCAAAAAGATCAGTTCCATCTTGCTGTCCTGCCCGCGATCCGGGCGACCACCATGACCTTTCCCACCCCTGCCACTCTTCCCGCCACCTTGATGCTGCTCGGCAGCGGTGAGCTGGGTAAGGAGGTTGCCATCGCAGCCCAGCGGCTCGGCTGCCGGGTAATCGCAGTGGATCGCTACGCCAACGCCCCGGCCATGCAGGTGGCTGATGTCGCTGAGGTGGTCGCCATGACCGACCCAGAAGCCCTCAAGGCGGTTGTGCGCCAGCACCGGCCCGATCTGGTGATTCCAGAGATAGAAGCTCTAGCGGTTGATGCCCTCGCGGAGCTAGAGGCGGAAGGCATCTGCGTTATTCCCACCGCTCGGGCCACGGCCGTGACCATGAATCGCGACCGCATCCGCGACCTGGCGGCCATTGAGCTGGGGCTGCGCACCGCCTGCTTTGCCTACGCCAGCAGCGCCAGGGAACTGGCAAGCGCCGCTGCCGGCCTGGGCTGGCCCGTGGTGGTCAAACCCGTAATGAGCTCCTCGGGTAAGGGCCAAAGCGTGGTGCGGGGTCCAGAAGAAATTGCCACCGCCTGGGAGACAGCGCTGGCGGGTGCCCGAGGTGCCGGCGAGCTGGTGATAGTGGAGGAATTCCTGCACTTCGAGCTCGAAATCACCCTGCTCACCGTCAAGCAATGGCAAGGTCCAACACTCTTCTGCCCGCCGATCGGCCACATCCAGGAGCGGGGCGACTACCAATGCAGCTGGCAGCCAGCCCAGATGCCAGCCGCCGCTCTGGCGGAAGCAGAAGCCATGGCCCGCAGCCTCACCGACAACCTGGGCGGCGCCGGCCTGTTTGGCGTTGAATTTTTCCTATGCAAGAAGCCCGGCAGCAGCTCCGATAAGCCAGGTGAGCTTAAGGTGGTGTTCTCCGAGCTCTCGCCGCGACCCCATGACACCGGCCTGGTGACGCTGGTGGGGCAGAACCTGAGCGAATTCGAACTGCACCTGCGGGCAGTGCTGGGCCTGCCGATCCCGTCGATCCACAGCCTGGGAGCCGCTGCCAGCCGGGTAATTCTGGCCAACAGCGAGGGAGCCGCGGTCTCCTATGACGGCGTAGCGCAGGCCCTGAGCGAAACCGATACCCAGGTGCTGCTTTTCGGCAAGCAACACGCCCGGCCCCAGCGGCGCATGGGCGTAGCCCTGGCCTGCGGCCGTAATGAGGAGGAAGCCCGCCGCAAGGCAGACAGGGCAGCTGCCTGCATCCAGGTGCGGGATTCCAGCTGAGCAAGCGGCGCTCACCCCCTGGTGCGGCAGGAATCCGGCCCTTAAGGTGCGATCAATAGGAGCCGATATGAGCCAGGCCCAGCCCCGCCCGCGTCGCAGCCGAAGCGAAAGCAGCCGCCGGGCTCTGGTCACCGACCTGCGCAACCGGCGCGAGCTGCGTCAAGCAGCGCAAGCCAACGACACCAAAGCCCAAGCAGCGCCAAAACCTCGACGACGCAAACCGCCAGTTCTGGCTTTCTTACTGGGTATCGGCCTGGGCTATGGACTTGCCGGGCCCCTGCCGCAAATGGCCTCAGGGGTTTGGGCAGCCATGCTGCGCGGACCAAGCCAGCTGACCAGCCTGATCAACCCATTTGGAAACGGCAACCGGCGTGTTGTTGTGATCGGCACCGACAAGGTGGGCGATAACACCGATGTGATGTTCACAGTTCAACTCAAGGACGGTGTCACCGAGCTCACCCAGGTGCCGCGCGACACCTTCGTGGAATCGGCCGAGTTTGGCGTAATCAAGGCTAATTCCCTCTATGCCTTCGGGGGAATTAGTACCCTAAAGCAAGAGCTCACCGGTCTTCTGAATGCACCGGTAGATCGCTATGTGCGGGTGAATATGCGCGCTGTGGAGCACTTAGCCGATGCCATTGATGGCGTGGAAATTGATGTGCCTAAACGGATGTATTACGTCGACAATGCCCAGAACCTTTACATCGATCTTTATCCAGGCCTGCAGGTGCTGAAAGGCGAGCAACTCGAGGGCTTCCTGCGCTTCCGCAATGACGAGATGGGCGATCTGGGTCGCATGGAGCGTCAAAAGCTGGTGCTGGCCCAGGTTTTTCGCAAACTTGCCAAACCCTCCACCCTGGCCCAGCTACCGGAATTGCTGAAGGTCGCCGGCGAAGACATCAAAACCGATCTTTCACCAGTGGAGATGGGCCAACTGATCTCAGCTATGGCTAGCACCAAACTGAGCACCCAGCAACTTCCGGGCCGCCTGTTCTGGCACAACGACCTCAGCTACTGGATGCCCAACGGTAATAGCCATTACGCCGGGGTTGGCGACGAACAGCCCGAGCCCTGAATTGGTGCTGCTTCAAGCAACTACAACCTCAGGAGGATGCTGCTCTAGCACCTGCTTGAGATACCTGCCCGTGTGACTGGTGGGATGCTCGGCAACCTCCTCCGGGGTGCCACACGCCACGATCTCTCCTCCCTTGTCTCCCCCTTCCGGGCCGAGATCCACGATCCAGTCGGCACAGCGGATCACATCGAGGTTGTGCTCAATCACCAGGATCGAGTTGCCCTTGTCCACCAGCCGTTGCATCACATCCATCAACTTATGGACATCAAAAAAGCTGAGGCCGGTGGTGGGTTCGTCGATCAAATAGAGCGTTTTTCCGGTGGCGCGCTTGGAAAGCTCGGTGGCCAATTTCACCCGCTGGGCTTCACCTCCTGACAGGGTGGGAGCTGGCTGGCCGAGCTTCACGTAGCCCAGGCCCACATCCACCAAGGTGCGCAATCGATCGGCAGCCTGGGGGATGGCTGAGAACACATCGGCGGCCTGCTCCACCGTCATCTCCAGCACATCAGCAATCGTGTGACCCTTGTAGGTCACCTGCAACGTTTCGCGGTTGTATCGAGCTCCCTTACAAACGTCGCACTGCACATATACATCCGGCAGGAAGTTCATCTCAATCACATTGACACCCTGGCCACTGCAGGCCTCACAGCGGCCACCCTTGACATTGAAACTGAACTGACCCACCTGATAGCCGCGGGCCTTGGCCTCCACCGTGGCTGCAAACACCTGGCGGATCGGGTCAAAAGCGCCCGTATAGGTGGCGGGGTTGGAGCGGGGCGTACGACCGATCGGTGATTGATCGATCACGATCACCTTGTCGATCGCCTTGATACCACGCAGCTCACCTAAACCAGGTGGAAATGGCACCTTCATGCCCAACTGGTGCTCCAGGGCCGGATGCAGCAGCTCATTTACCAGGGTGCTCTTGCCACTGCCACTTACCCCGGTGACACACACCAGCCGCCCCAGGGGAATCTCCACATCGAAGCCGGCAAGGTTGTTGCGCTCGCAGTCCACCATCGTGAGCCGGCGGCTTCCGGTGCTGCGCCGCTCCGCTGGGGTCGGTATCGAGAGGCGGCCACTTAGGTAGGCCCCAGTAAGGGAATCCTCTGCGGCAAGTAGATCCTCAAAACTGCCCTCAGCCACAATGTGGCCGCCGTGAACTCCAGCCCCCGGGCCGATATCCACCACGTAGTCGGCCGCACGAATCGTGTCTTCGTCGTGCTCCACCACGATCAAGGTGTTGCCTAGATCCCGCAATTTCAGCAGGGTATTAAGCAGCCGGTCGTTGTCACGCTGGTGCAAACCGATGCTGGGCTCATCCAGCACGTAGAGCACTCCGGTGAGACCGGCGCCGATCTGGGTCGCCAACCGAATCCGCTGGGCTTCACCACCGCTGAGGGTCATGGCGGGCCTATCCAAGCTCAGATAATCGAGCCCCACATCCAGCAGAAACTTCAAGCGCAACCTGATCTCCCGCAACACCAGATCACCGATCTGGATCTGGCGAGGACTGAGCAACGGATCAGCGCCCTCGCTCTCGCCCACCCCCATCAGAGACTCTATTCGGCGCAGGGTTTCGCCGACACTCACCGCCGTGAGCTCGTGGATGGCATAGGGGCCCACCCGCACAGCCAGCGCCTCCGGCCGTAAACGCAGGCCGTGACAGGTGGCGCAGGGCACCAGCTCGAGAAACTTCTCCAGCTTTTGGCGCACCGATTCACCATTGGCATCGCTCAGCTGGCGCTCCAGGATCGGCAAGATGCCTTCAAACGGCCGCTCGTAACCGGCGCTCTTGCGGTAGCGGCTGTCGGCCTGAATTGTGATCGGCTCCTGGCTGCCATGCAACAGCACCTCCTGCTGCTCGGCGCTGAGCTGATTCCAGGGCGTCTTGATCTCAAACTTATACGCCTCACCCACCGAATAGAGCAAGGAAAAGTAATAGGAGTTGTCCTTATCGGCCCAAGGTGCAATCGCCGCATAAACGGGCAAGGAGGGATCAGGCACCACCCGCTCGGGGGTGAACTTGCGCAGATGACCGATGCCGTGGCAATCGGCACAGGCCCCATAGGGGCTATTAAAGGAGAACAGCCGTGGCGATAGCTCCTCCATCACGGCGCCATGCACCGGGCAGGCGAAGTTTTCCGAATAGAGCCGCTCCCGCTCCACCCCCTCGGGCAGCTCCTCATCAGCCTTGGGCACCACCTCAACCAAGGCCAAGCCGTCACCCCGCTTAAGGGCAGTGCGCAACGAATCTGTGAGCCGCTCCTGCACCCCCTCGCGGGCCACAAGCCGGTCCACCACCACCTCAATGTTGTGGGCGTGGTTTTTATCCAGCTCAATGTTGTCGGCGAGTTCTCGCACTTCGCCATTGATGCGCACCCGCGCAAAGCCCTCAGCCACCAGACCACCCAGGAGCTTCACGTGGCTGCCCTTCTTGCCGCGCACCACCGGCGCCAGCAATTGGTAGCGGGTGCCCTCGGGCAAGGCCAGGATCTGATCCACCATCTCGTCGATGGTTTGGGGCCGGATCGAGCGGTCGCACTGGGGGCAGTGGGGTTCCCCAGCCCGGCCAAACAGCAGGCGCAAATAATCCTGGATCTCCGTCACCGTGCCAACGGTGGAGCGGGGATTGTGGCTGGTGGATTTCTGATCGATCGAGATCGCCGGGGAGAGCCCCTCAATCGCATCCACATCGGGCTTATCCACCTGGCCCAGAAACTGGCGCGCATAGGCCGAGAGGCTCTCGACGTAGCGGCGCTGGCCCTCGGCAAAGATCGTGTCAAAAGCCAGCGAGCTCTTACCGCTGCCACTCACACCGGTGAACACCACCAGGCGATTGCGCGGGATCGTCAGATCGACGTTTTTGAGGTTGTGCTGGCGGGCGCCCCGCACCCGGATCACATCCTCAAAAGAGCCGCCGCTGAGCACACGGCTCGGGTCAAGGGCCTTTTCGTGAACGGTCTGGGCGAGGGTTCTGCTGGCAGCTGAACCGTTGGTCGCAGGGCTAGAGGCTGCAGAGCTCTTGGCGCGGGGCATCCAGACGGCTCATGAACTAGCAAGTCTACGGATGCTCCCCCTTGCCATGGGCATAGACCAGTGCTGGAGCAGTTCTAATGACCGTGCTGATCGAGCAGGCTGGCTGCATAGCTGCGGGCCTCGCCGGAATCGCCTCCCGCCAGTTCAGCCAGCTCCGCCTGACGAGCCTGAGTGTCCAGCAGTTGGGACACCCGCGTATGGGTAACCCCCTCCAACACCTGCTTGGAGACGCGGAAGTGATGGTCTGCCGCCGCAGCCACCAAGGGTTGGTGGGTAACGCAAAACACCTGGCGCTGCTGGGCCAGCCGGGCCAGTAATTCGGCCATGGCGCCACTCACCCGGCCACTCACGCCGGTGTCGATCTCATCGAAAAGCAGGGTGACGTGCTGGTCTGCGGCGGCCAGACAGGTTTTCAGAGCCAGCAGAAAGCGCGACATCTCACCGCCTGAGGCCACCTCAGCCAGGGGAGCCAGCGGCACACCCGGGTTGGCTGAAAACTGGAACTGCACCGCATCGGCTCCCTCCTCCCCCGCTGGCGCTGGTGCAATCGCCACCGCGAAGCGCACATTGGCCAGTCCCATCGGCCGAAGCGCCTGCATCAGTTGCTGCTCCAGGGCAGCGGCGGCCTGGCGGCGGGCGGCGCTGAGCGAGGCATTGGCCTGATCGCGAAGCTGGCGGGCTTGCTGCTCCGCCAGCTCCAGGGCCTCCAGGGAAGCTTCGCCGCCACCGGATGCTAGCTGCTCCCGCAAGCGATCGCGCAGGGCGATCAAGCCGGCCAGCTCCTGGCCATGGCGACGCTCCAGGGCCTTGAGCTGGGCTATGCGCTCCTGCAACGCCGCCAAGCTTTCTGGGTCACTCTCGAGACCAGATCCATAGCGATCCAGATCGCGGGCCAGATCCTGCAAAGCCGCCAAACCATCACTGCAGCGGCTGCGCAGATCGCCGACGCTTGCATCTAATGCCTCCATCTGCAGCAGCTCCTGTTCGCAAACTGCCAAGTGGTCCAACACCGATGGCGCCTGCTCTGCACCCTCCACCAAGCGGCCCAGCAAACCCATAACCCCTTCCTGTAGCCGCACCCCATGGGCGAGGCGATTTTCCTCGTTCTGGAGCTGCTGACGCTCCTGGGGATCTTGCAGCTGGGCCGCCTCCAGGTCGGCCAGCAGTTGTTCTTGGGCAGTGCGCTGCTGCTGTAACTGGTCCCAGTGGCTGCGGGACTGCTCCAGAGCTGCCGCCGTCTGTTTCCAGTGGCGCCAGGCCGCGGCCACCGGCTCCAGCAAAGGCGAAAGGCTTTCGCAGCCAAAGCGGTCCAGCCAACGCCGCTGCTGACCGGGCCGCGCCAGCTGCTGGGTTTGGCCCTGCACGGTGAGATCGAGCAGCAAGGGGCGCAGCTCCTGGATCTGGGCCCGGCTCACCACCACGCCATTGAGACGATTGCGGCTGCTCAGGCGCTCCTCCGTGAGGCGCCACTCGCGCGACAGCAACAGTTCGTCATCCTCAACTTCCAGCTCCTGCTGCTGCAACCAGGCCAGCAGTGGAGGAGAGAGGCTGAAGCTGGCCTCGATTGTGCCGCGCTCAGCGCCGCGGCGCAGCAGCCGGGCGCCGGCGCTGCCCTGGGCACCACCTAAAAGGGCATCGAGGGCGTCAAGCAGGATCGACTTACCGGCACCCGTCTCACCGGTCAACACCGTGAAGCCCTCGCTGAAACTGAGCTCCAGCCGCTCAATCAGGGCAATGTTGCTGAGGCGCAGTCCCGTGAGCACGTCGGCCTCCGCTAACCGGACTGGGGTAACCGGCCAGACCGTAGCGGCAGTGGGTTTCGTTTAGAAGGGGGGTGGTGCGCCTTTGCGGTGCCTCGCCTGACTTATTCCTATGGAACCCGACAGCAACCATCCCGAATTGGGAGACTTTCTGGAGGCTGCCGGCCTACTGAGCTACGACCCGGCCACCATTACCCGCATTTACGCCGGCCACCCACAACGGCTGGTCCGACGACTCTGGCAAACCCTGGTACCGATCGGCCTCTACCTACTTGGGGTGGGCTTTGACTGGCTCACCGGCCGCGTGAAAAATACGGATGTCGCCAGGTCCAGAGCTAAGGAAGCAGCTGATCTGGTCGCCTCACTGGGCCCCGCCTTCATCAAAGCCGGCCAGGCCCTCTCCACTCGGCCCGACATCGTGCCACCTGTGCTGTTGGAAGAACTGGCCCAACTGCAGGACCAACTGCCTGGCTTCGACTCCGCCCTAGCGATGGCCTGCATCGAAGAGGACCTAGGCGCAGCGGTACTAGATATTTTCGAACAATTAGACCCAGAACCGATCTCAGCCGCATCACTGGGACAGGTTCATAAGGGTGTGCTCAAGGGAGGCCAGATAGTTGCTGTCAAGGTGCAGCGCCCAGGCCTGCGTGAACAGATCACGCTCGACCTCTACATCGTGCGCAATATCGCCGCCTGGTTGAACCAGAACGTCGGTTTAATCCGCTCCGACCTAGTTGCCCTGATCGATGAGCTGGGCAAGCGGGTGTTTGAGGAGATGGACTATTTCAACGAAGCCGCCAACGCCGAACGCTTCGCTGAACTGCACGCCAATAATCCACGCATCGCAGTACCTCGTATCTATCACCAGGCCACCAGCCGCCGAGTACTCACCATGGAGTGGATCGAGGGGGTGAAACTCACCAACCTCGAAGCGGTGCGGGGCATCGGTGTCGATCCCGACGACATGGTCAAGATAGGTGTGAGCTGTTCGTTGCAACAACTCCTGGAGCACGGCTTTTTCCACGCCGACCCCCACCCCGGCAACCTGCTGGCCCTGGCGGATGGTCGTCTTGCCTACCTCGATTTCGGCATGATGAGCGAGGTGAGCCGCGAATCGCGCACCGGCCTGATCCAGGCGGTTGTCCACCTGGTAAATCGCAGTTTCAGCAAGCTGAGTAAGGATTTCGTCAGCCTGGGCTTCCTGGCAGAAGACGTAAACCTTGAACCGATCGTGCCGGCCTTTGAGACAGTGTTCGGCCAGGCGATCGAGCAGGGGGTCAGCCGCATGGATTTCAAGGCAGTCACCGACGACCTTTCCGGGGTGATGTATCGCTTCCCTTTCCAGGTGCCGCCCTACTACGCCCTGATCATCCGCTCCCTGGTAACCCTGGAGGGCATCGCCCTAAGCGTTGACCCCGAATTCAAAATTCTCGGCGCCGCCTATCCCTACTTCGCCCGGCGGCTGATGGAAGACCCCGATCCAACTCTGCGCCAGAGCCTCAAGGAGATGCTCTTCGATGGTGACATCTTCCGCTGGCAAAGGCTCGACAACCTGATCGCTAGCGCCTCCCAAGGAGCCCAGCTCGATCTAGAAGGCCTGCTCGATCAGGTGCTGAGCTTTCTTTTCTCAGCCAACGGCGGCCTACTGCGCCTACAGCTTGTAGATGCCATGGTGGGTCGTATGGATGCCATGGCCTGGCAAACCACCCTGCGCATCGGCAAGCGCCTACCGGAGCGTTTCCAACCCCCAGGCCTGCGCCGTCACAGGCTCAGTGAAGCGGGTGAACCACTGCTCGACATTGAACCGGTGCGCCAGTTGATGGGAATCCTCCAATCCCTACCTGGCTTCGAACCCCAGATGCTGCTGAGGCGCCTACCTCGCCTGATAGGGGAACCGGAACTGCGCCAAATGGGCGTTCAACTAGCCAAGGGCCTGGCCGAGCGCAGCATGGTGCGCCTGGTGCGAGATGTGCTCGTCGCCGCCTGAATTTGAAAGCAATCGCCGTAGGCTGCTGGCCATGCAAAAAGCCTCAACGGGCCGTAAACGCCAATCCCTAGTAGCCATCGCCCTGGGCCTGAGCCTGGTAGCTGCTTGGCCTGCGTCAAGCCAGCGCCAGGCTGGTGCTGCAGAAAATCTCGTGTTTGTAAGCGGCGCCTTTCGTCGCTCCATCCCCGTTGCCGACCTAGAGCACTTGGCTGAAACCGGACAGCCCAGGGGCCTGCTAGCCGATGTTTTGAGCTTCAGCCGCCAAAATCCCCAGGAGATCGCCAAGCTGCTAAATCAGTCGGTGAGCCTGCCGGTAACCCTGGTGAGCAGGCTGCTCAATACCCGAATCGGTGAGGCAATCCTGCAGCGTCTAGCTGTAATCGTATTTCCGCTCAAGGCATCCCAGGCCGGGATTCCTGCTATGCGCTCCGCCATGGTGTTGGGGGTGGTTGAAGGCAACGGTGCGATCTCCGCCCTGTCCTTTTTGCGGGCCTATCCCGCTCGGGAGATGGAGGTGAGCATCCCTGCCTTGATGAACCTGCTCAGTAAGGCCAGCTCGATCACAGAGCTGGTGCGCTTCTTCTCCGAATCGCCCCTCGATGGGTTGCGTGGCGATACGCCTGCTGCTGCGCCGTAGATTCACTGGAGCATCTGTCTAAATCGTGTCCTTGCTCCGTTCTCTGCAGCGTTTGAGCAAGGGACCCTTTGCCGCCCGTCCCATCATGCAGGACTGGCCAGGCCTGATCGAGGCCTATCGGCGCTGGCTGCCTGTTTCAGAGCGCACCCCCGTCATCACCCTGAGGGAGGGATCAACACCGCTGATTCCTGCCCCCGTCATCACGGAGCGGATCGGTCGCGGCGTCAAGGTTTATTTGAAATACGACGGCCTCAACCCCACCGGCTCCTTTAAGGACCGGGGCATGACCATGGCCATATCCAAGGCCAAGGAAGCAGGTTCAGAAGCGGTTATCTGCGCCAGCACGGGCAACACCTCTGCAGCTGCGGCCGCCTACGCCCGCCGTGGCGGTATGCGGGCCTTCGTGCTGATCCCAGATGGATACGTCGCCCAGGGAAAACTGGCCCAAGCCCTGCTCTACGGCGCCGAGGTAATCGCCATCCAGGGCAACTTCGACAGAGCCCTGGCAATTGTGCAGGAAGTTGCCAACAAATACCCAGTCACCCTGGTGAATTCGGTGAACCCCTACCGATTGCAGGGGCAAAAAACCGCCGCCTTCGAGGTGGTGGATGCCCTTGGAGAAGCGCCGGACTGGCTGTGCATCCCGGTTGGCAACGCCGGCAACATCAGCGCCTACTGGATGGGATTCAACGAGTATCTCAAAGAGGGCCATTGCCGCAAGCTGCCCCGAATGATGGGCTTTCAAGCGGCGGGTTCCGCTCCTTTGGTGCTGGGCCACACGGTTGAGCAGCCAGACACCATCGCCACGGCGATCCGCATCGGCAACCCGGTGAATCGCGAAAAGGCCCTAAACGTGCGCAGCGAAAGCGGAGGCAACTTCCTGGCCGTAACCGACGCTGAAATCATCGATGCCTACAAGCTGCTGGGCAGCGGCGAGGGCGTGTTCTGCGAGCCAGCTAGTGCTGCCTCGGTTGCAGGCCTGCTCAAGCACCACCAGGAGGTGCCCCAGGGAGCCACGGTGGTTTGTGTACTCACCGGCAACGGCCTCAAGGATCCAACCACCGCCATCGAAAACAATGACGCCCGCTTCCATACCGGACTGGAGGCGGACACTGCCAAGGTGGCTGAAGTGATGGGTTTTTAAGCAAGCCCAGGCTTAGCCCAAGCCAGGCTTAGCCCAAGCCAGGCTTAGCCCAAGCCCAGGCCTAGCCAAAAGCTTCAACCAATCAGCAAAGCGTCTGCTGAACGGCTTGGGAAAAGGGGCTAAAAATCGCGGAGAAGATCTCGCCTTAGCCAAGCTCCTCGGCCTCAAAGTTTTCCCCAGCCCCTGGAAACAGCGGAAAAGCTAATTTTTACCCCAGCTGGCCCAGGCCACTCCCCAGGGCTGATCCAGATCAAAACCAGCTGCAGCAAAGAGGTTTTCGGTTTTCCCCGGTTTCCTCAGCCCCTACTAAAACGGTTTTAATTTCTTTCTTGAGCTTGATCAATCAAACCCTTAGAAGCGCACAGCAAGACGGATCACCGGCGTTGCGAAATCAGCCGCCCTGTGGAAGCGTGGGGTCGCCCTTGATCAAGCCGTCAGGCTGCCCAGCACAAACGCCATGAAGCTGGTCTGCTCCCAGTCCGAACTCAGCTCCAGCCTGCAGTTGGTGAGCCGGGCCGTGGCCAGTCGCCCCACCCATCCGGTGCTTGCAAATGTGCTGCTTACCGCTGATGCGGGCACGGGCCGACTCAGCCTCACCGGCTTTGACCTCAGCCTGGGCATCCAGACCAGCCTCAGCGCCAGCGTTGAGACCAGCGGCGCTATCACCCTGCCGGCCCGGTTGTTTGGTGAAATTGTTTCGCGCCTCTCGAGTGATAGCCCGATCACCCTGAATTGCGCTGAGGGTTCCGAGCAGGTGGAGCTCACCAGCCTTTCGGGCAGCTACCAGATGCGGGGTATGCCTGCCGATGATTTTCCCGACCTGCCCCTAGTGCAGAGCGGTACGCCGATCCGACTGGAAGCAGTAGCCCTGGTTAAGGGTCTGCGCGCCACCCTTTTTGCCAGCAGTGGCGATGAAGCCAAGCAACTGCTCACTGGTGTGCACCTGGGCCTTGATCTGGCCGGGCTGGAATGTGCGGCAACCGATGGCCATCGTCTGGCCGTGCTCCGTCTTGCCCATGCAAACGCCTCTGGACAAAGCGAAGCCGAGGAGCCTTTTGCCGTCACCGTGCCCGCTCGCTCCCTGCGGGAGCTGGAGCGTCTTCTGTCAGGACGTCAATCTGAAGAGCCCTTGAGCCTGTTCTGTGATCGCGGCCAGGTGGTGTTCCTTTGGGCTGATCAGGTGCTCACCAGCCGCAGCATTGATGGCATCTACCCCAACTATCGCCAGCTAATTCCAGAGAGTTTCACTCGCACGATCAACCTTGATCGCCGAGCTTTGGTGTCGGCCCTTGAGCGTGTGGCAGTGCTTGCTGATCAGCACAACAATGTCGTCAAGCTCAGCGCCGAACCCGCCACCGGTCAAATATTGATTCAGGCCGATGCCCAGGACGTGGGCAGTGGTTCTGAAGGACTCGCGGCCACGATTGAGGGAGAAGCAATCCAGATCGCCTTCAACGTGCGCTATTTGTTAGATGGACTCAAAGCTATGGCATCTGATCGGGTGCTGTTGCAGTGCAACGCCCCTACTACGCCGGCGATCTTGACTCCTGCGGAAGGGGATCAATTCACCTACCTGGTGATGCCCATTCAGATCCGCAGCTGACGGTGGGGCCCCTTCCTGAGCAGGTGCTGCTGAGTGAGCTGCTGCGCCGCCGTGTCCGCTGCGATCAGGGGCTCGATCACGGTGCGGGCGTGCAGGTGTGGATGCATCCCCCTGTGCATCGGGTGCTGGGTTGGGTTTCAAAGCCATCGGCTTTTGCTAATCGCCGGGTGGTGTGGCGTCTCAACCAGTTGAGGGGCATTTCCGAGCTGGAATCCCTTGTGCAGGGCGAACCAGCAGAAACGGAGCTCGCTGTGCTGGAGAAGCTGCCAACCCTGATCGATGCTGCCGTTCTGGATCGCCGCCAGCAACCAATTGGCACCCTGGCTGATGCCGCCATCGAGTTGCGTAGCGGCCGCATCCGTCACTATCTGGTGAGTCGCAGTGATCCGCGCTTGCCGGGCAGCAGCCGTTGGCGATTGAGCTTGGATCGCCTGCTGGATCAGCAGCCAGGCCAGGTGCTAACTGCCCTTGAGAGCATCGACGACTTGCCTCTGGCCCGGGCAAGTGTGCGGCAAGAGTTTTTGCGTCGTTCAAGGCGGTGGCGCGATCAGGTGCAGGAGGCGGGCAATCGATTTGAGGAGAGGCTGGAGGGCTGGCTTGAGGAGCCGCCCTGGCAGGAGCCGGAGAAGTTAGATCAGCCCTACGAAACCGATGACCCCCCTCGCCGCCGCCGTTCTGGTCCTCCTGCTGAAGGGGAAGATCCCTGGATTTGAACCCCGCCTAGACCAGTTCCGGTTGCTGTGAGGCCCGCTCGGCGAGACTGCAGGGATCTTGCCCAGCTGCACGTGGTTGCCGCCTCTTTTGAAGCACCGGCCTATTCGGTTCCCGATGCCCTCAAGAAGGAGAACCTCAGCCAGGCCGATTACGACGAGATCTGCCGTCGCCTCGGCCGCGCTCCCAACCGGGCCGAACTGGGCATGTTTGGGGTGATGTGGTCGGAGCACTGTTGCTACCGCAACTCGCGGCCGCTGCTGCAGGGCTTTCCCACCACTGGTCCACGCATTCTGGTGGGGCCTGGCGAAAATGCCGGCGTGGTGGATTTGGGCGAGGGCCAGCGGCTGGCCTTCAAGATTGAGAGCCACAACCACCCCTCGGCGGTGGAGCCGTTCCAGGGGGCGGCCACGGGCGTGGGCGGCATCCTGCGCGACATCTTCACCATGGGCGCCCGCCCCATCGCCTTGCTCAATGCCCTGCGTTTTGGGCCCTTGGAGGATGAGCGCAACGTGGGCCTAATGGAGGGCGTGGTGGCCGGCATTGCCCACTACGGCAACTGCGTCGGCGTGCCCACCGTGGGCGGCGAGGTGGCGTTTGATCCCAGCTACTCCGGTAACCCCCTGGTGAACGCCATGGCCCTCGGGCTGATGGAAACCGAGGAGATCGTCTGCTCCGGCGCCGAGGGGGTGGGCTATCCGGTGGTCTACGTGGGCAGCACCACCGGCCGCGATGGCATGGGTGGCGCCAGCTTTGCCTCCGCCGAGCTCACTGAGGCCTCCCTGGATGATCGCCCCGCCGTGCAGGTGGGCGACCCCTTCTTGGAGAAGGGCCTGATCGAGGCCTGTTTGGAGGCTTTCCAGAGCGGTGATGTGGTGGCTGCCCAGGACATGGGAGCCGCCGGCCTCACCTGCAGCTGCTCTGAGATGGCTGCTAAAGGCGGCCTGGGCATCGAGCTAGATCTCGACAAGGTGCCCGCCCGCGAGGCCGGCATGACCGCCTATGAGTTTTTGCTCAGCGAATCCCAGGAGCGCATGCTGTTTGTGGTCAAGCCTGGCCGGGAAGAGGCGCTGATGGCTCGTTTCAGCCGCTGGGGCCTGCAGGCGGCCGTGGTGGGACGGGTGCTGGAAGAGAACATTGTGCGGGTTCTGCAGAACGGCGAAATAGCGGCCGAGGTGCCCGCCAGCGCCCTGGCCGACGATACGCCGATCAACCATCACGACCTAATCAGCGAACCCCCGGCCGAGATCCAGGCCCACTGGCGCTGGAGCGAGGCCGATCTGCCCACCGATCTGCCCTTGAGCTGGAATGAGGCCCTGCTGGCGCTCCTCGACGATCCCACCATCGCTTCCAAGCGCTGGGTGTACCGCCAGTACGACCACCAGGTGCAGGCCAACACGGTGGTGCCCCCCGGCGGCGCTGATGCGGCTGTGGTGCGGCTGCGGCCCCAGCAGGGCGAGGGCGCCATGGCGGCATCGAGCCGTGGCGTGGCAGCTGTGGTGGACTGCTCTAACCGCTGGGTGGCCCTCGACCCCGAGCGCGGCGCCATGGCGGCGGTGGTTGAGGCGGCCCGCAATCTCAGCTGCGTGGGGGCCGAGCCCCTGGCCGTGACGGACAACCTTAATTTCCCCTCGCCGGAAACCCCTACCGGCTACTGGCAGCTGGCCATGGCCTGCCGCGGCCTCTCGGCCGCTTGCAGCGCCCTGGACACCCCCGTGACTGGCGGCAACGTTTCGCTCTACAACGAGACCAGCCTGCCCGATGGCTCCATGCAGCCGATCCATCCCACCCCGGTGGTTGGCATGGTGGGCTTGGTGCATGATCTGGCCAAGGTGCGAGGCCAGGCCTGGCGCCAGGCGGGCGATGCCATCTGGCTTCTGGGGGTGCCGCTGGAAACGGTCGAGGCTCCAGCCGATCCCCGCTTGAGCCTGGCCGGCAGCAGCTATCTGGAGCGGCTGCATGGAGCCGTCACAGGGCGCCCGCCTGAGATTGATCTGGTGCTGGAGCGTTCGGTTCAGGCTTTCTTGCGCCAGGCGATTGCCGCCGGCCTGGTGGCATCTGCCCACGATCTCAGCGATGGCGGCCTGGCGGTGGCTGCAGCCGAGTGCTGCATTGCCACCATTGCAGTAACACCTCTGGGAGCTGAGCTGGAGTTGCCGGCTGGTACTGCCCGGCTTGATCGGCTGCTATTTGCTGAAGGTGGTGCCCGCATCCTGGTGAGCGTGCCAGTCGACCAGGATGCCGCCTGGCAGCAGGCTCTGGCGGCGGCGGCGGTGCCAGCTGAGCGGCTTGGTGTGGTTAAGGCCTCTGCCAGCCTGGTAATTCGCCAAGCAGGCCAGCCTTTGCTTGAGCAGAGCCTGGCGACACTGGCGGCCTGCTACGAGCAGGCCATCCCGCGGCGAATGGGCGAGGGCGCTCGTGCAGAATGAAATTTCACCGTGACTGTTGATGGGCCTGTGCTGGTGATGCGTCCGGACAAGCCCGAGGAAGCCTGCGGCGTCTATGCCGTGCTGGCGCCGGGGCAACCGGTGGCAAACCTCACCTACTTCGGTCTATATGCTCTGCAGCACCGAGGCCAGGAATCGGCTGGTATTGCCGTTTTTGATGCCGATCGCAAGGTGCGGCTGCACAAGGACATGGGCCTGGTGAGCCAGGTGTTTGATCAGGCCGTGCTGGAGCGCCTCACCGGCGATCTGGCCATCGGCCACAACCGCTATTCCACTACTGGCAGTAGCAAGGTTTGCAATGCCCAGCCGGTGGTGCTCAACACCCGCATTGGTCCTTTCGCCCTTGCCCACAACGGCAATCTGGTCAATGCAGCTGAGCTGCGTCACGATCTGGCCGCCATTGCTAAGGAGCTCACCTCTACCACCGATTCAGAGCTGATCGCTTTTGCGATTCAGCAGGCAGTGAACCGGGGCCTGGATTGGGATGGGGCGATTCGGGCTGCGGCCGAGTGCTGTCGCGGTGCCTTCAGCCTGGTGATCGGTACGCCTGATGGGCTTTTTGCCTTGCGGGATGGCTATGGCATCAGGCCCCTGGTGTTTGGTCACATCGGCGACAACGAGCAAGCCCAGTGGGTAGTGAGCAGCGAATCATGCGGGCTTGACATCATCGGTGCCGTCTTTGATGGCGATGTGGATCCCGGCGAGATCATTCACTTCCGTGCAGGTCAAGCTGAACCAAGCCGTAGCCGTTGGTGTGAGCAGCCCACCAAGTTGTGCATCTTCGAGATGATCTATTTCGCCCGGCCAGACAGCCGTTTTTTCGGCGAATCCCTTTACAGCTACAGGGTGCGGATTGGCGAGGCCCTGGCCCGCGAAACACCGGTTGAGGCCGACATCGTCATCGGTGTCCCCGATTCCGGTATTCCGGCGGCTATTGGCTATTCCCAGCTCAGCGGCATCCCTTTCGCAGATGGTCTAATTAAGAACCGCTATGTGGGTCGCACCTTCATCCAGCCCACCCAGGCGATGCGGGAGGCAGGCATCAGGGTGAAGCTCAACCCTCTGCCGGATGTGCTGGCCGGTAAGCGCGTTGTGGTGATCGACGACTCAATCGTGCGGGGAACCACCAGTCGCAAGTTGGTGCAAGCCCTGCGGGATGCCGGTGCTACCGAGGTACATATGCGGATCAGTTCGCCGCCGGTCACCCATCCCTGCTTCTACGGCATCGACACAGATACCCAGGACCAGTTGATCGCAGCTCGCCTCACTCTCGAAGAGATCGCCGCTCACCTTTGCGTTGACTCACTCGCTTACTTGAGCAAGCAGGGCATGGTGGATGCGGCCCATGCCAATTCCACCCACTTCTGCACAGCTTGCTTTGACGGCGCCTATCCGATTGAGATGGCAGAGCAGCTGCGCTCCAGCAAGCTGATGCTTGAGCCAGCTGGCATCGCTGCAAAGGTGTTGCAGGAGCTCTAAAGGCTGCCAATCTCTTGGCAGCTAGTTGATCAGCGGTACCAGTTCCTGCAGCTGCTGGCCCTGGGGAAGCGGCAGGCTGATGCCCGTGCCGCTGGTGTTTTCGCCGGCTAGCTCATCCGAGCCGATGCGGCAGCTCCAGCCTTTGTCAGTAAGGATTCCAAGCACGGCGCTGCCGGCGCTCTGCAGGTCGATGAGGTAATCGCCCCGCTGTTGCAGCCGCATACCGATCTGACCCATGTCGCCTCGCTGACAGGGCCGCAGGCTCGATGTAAGCAGCCGTTTCAGCTGACCACTGGCCGTTGCCAGAACTACAGAGCCGGTGATCGTTTCGTCGGTTTCGGCCTCAATTGCTGGCAGGCAGGCGGCACCTACCACCAACTCCCCGGGCAGAAGGCGCATCAATAGCGGTCCCTGGGCAGCGCGACCCATCAGGGGCAGCTGGGTTTCATCCAGGCGTAGCCGCAGCACGCGACCGGTGCTGCTCGCCACCACGAGGGTGTCTCCCTCCTGGCCAGCCACTACTCGTCGCAGGGTCACGCCCTCCTTGAGCTTGAGCACGGTTGTAGCCCGACCAGACAATTCCTGAAGCTCCTGCACGGGTAGGCGTTTGAAGCGCCCATCACTGCTCAGCAGCCCCAGGCTGCCTTGGCTAGGCAGGGGCAGCACCTGTACCACTGGCTCACCCTCGATGCTCTCAGGCAGGAAGCGCTCCAGCTTCCCGGGTTGCTGGCTGGCAAATTCCCAGCGCAGCAGCGCCACTCGGCCACTGCCGGTGAAGGCCAGCAGCAGGGGTTGCTCAGCGATCGGCAGGATCAGCCTGGCGGGTGATGGATGGTCACCCAGTTCGATCGGTTCATCCAGGTGCAGCCGTCCGAGCATTTGGGGGCTGAGGATCTTCACAGCTCCATCGGCCTGGATCAGTAGCCGGCTCTCGGGGGGCAGGGCGCTAAAAGCTTGCTGGCGCTGCAGTTCGGCGTTGGGGCGGATGGCGGCGGCTCGCTGGGCAACCAGCGCATCTCCGCCCTCCACTAGGCGGGTGCGCCGGGGCGTAGCAAAGCGCTTGCGCAGGGCCTTAAGTTCGGCTACCAGGGTGTCGAGCAGCACGGTGCGATCATCGAGCAGGTGGCGCAAGCGCTCCCGCTCTTCTGCCAGTTCCGCAGCTTCCTTGCGCAGGCTTTCCTGTTCAAGGCCCGTGAGGCGCCGCAGTGGCATCGACAACACTGCGTCTGCCTGGCGCTCGCTTAGGTCGAGTTGTACCTGCAGGGCCGCCCGGGCACTGGCGGCATCGGGCGCCGCGGTGATAAGGGCGATCACCTGTTGCAGGGCATGCAGTGCCTTGAGCAGGCCTTCAACCACCTCCAGGCGGTCTTCGCAACGCTTGAGGGCGTGGCGGGTGCGGCGGATCATGGTGAGTTCCCGGTAGTCCAGGAATTCCTGCAGCAGGCGACGCAGGTTCAGCTGCACCGGCTGGCCGTTCACCAGGGCCAGCATGATGGCGCCGAAGTTGCTTTGCAGGGCGGTGCGGCGCTGCAGGTCGACCAGAACGGTTTCGGCGTTGGCGTCGCGGCGGAGTTCAATTACCACCCGCATGCCATCACGGTCGCTTTCATCGCGGATATCGGCGATGCCGCCGATCTTGCCGTCGTTTACCTGCTCAGCCAGTTTCTCGATCCAGCCGGCTTTGCTGAGCTGGTAAGGCAGCTCGGTGATCACTACGGCGCCGCGGCGATGGCGTCCCTTTCCGGGCTGTACCTCCTCGATGTGGGCGACGCCCCGCATCGGGATGCTGCCGCGGCCCACGAGGTAGGTATCGCGGACCCCTTGCCCCACAAGCACTTCGCCGCCGGTGGGAAAGTCGGGGCCGGGCACTAGCTCCAGCAGCTTTTCATCGCTCAGCTCCGGTTTACGCACCAAGGCGATCAGGGCATCCACCACCTCGCCCAGGTTGTGGGGCGGGATGTTGGTCGCCATGCCCACGGCGATACCGGTGCAGCCATTTAGCAGCAGGAAGGGCAGCTGGGCTGGCAGCACCGTCGGCTCCTGCTGGGAGCCATCGAAGTTGGCTGCAAAATCAACGGTGTCGGCGCCGATTTCATCGAGCAGTGCTTCGTTGGCGATCGGAGCCAGGCGGGTTTCGGTGTAGCGCATCGCCGCCGGCGGGTCGTCGTCGACGGAGCCGAAGTTGCCGTGACCATCCAGCAATGGATGGCGGCTGGCGAAGGTCTGAACCTGGCGTACTAGGGCGTCGTAGACAGCCTGATCACCATGGGGGTGGTACTTGCCGAGCACGTCGCCGACTACCCGGGCGCATTTCCGATAGGGCCGATCTGGGGTGAGCCCCAGCTCGTGCATAGCAAATAGAATGCGTCGCTGCACTGGCTTGAGGCCGTCGCGCGCATCCGGCAGGGCCCTTCCCACGATCACGCTCATGGCGTATTCGAGGTAGGAGCGCTGCATCTCTAGGTGCAGAGCGATTGGCTCGATGCGGGCGTCGTTGCCCGGTCCGATTGATTCTCCTGATTGCTCCTCGGCCATCCTGTGTTGGGGTCTGGGAGAGCAAGTTGCGGCTCAGCCTACAGATGCTGTCCAGGCCCCTCCACTCACTCCTCGTCGCTGGTTTCGCCCTCTGGGCTGGCATTGGCAAGGGCCCGATCCACCACTGGTTTGAGTTCGGTCAGCTTGAAGAGTTCTGCGGTGGTGCTGCGCAGCTTCGGTCCCCAGAGCTGGTCTTTCTGGTAGACGTCGAGAACGTAGTTGGGTTCGGTGTCGAGGGCCTTGCCAACCAACTCGATAGCTTCGCTGCGATTATCCGGGCCGTTGGCAAACAGGCTGGCGGCCAGGGCCAGGGTTGGTTCAGCCGCATCTGGCTTGATCTTCAACACCTCGCGCCAGCGGCGGATGGCCTCCTTTGTATTGCCCTGCTCGAACAACACCAGCCCTTGGTTGTTGATGGCTTCCCAGAAGCTATTGCGTAGGGAAGAAGCCCGTTCAAAGGCCGCCAGGGCTTGGTTGCTCTGGCCAATCAGGATGCGGGCGTTGCCCAAGTCGAAATAGGCGCCGGCGTTGCGCTTGTCTAGTTTCAGGCCCTGCTCCAACAGGCCGATGGCCTCATTGGGCTTGCCGGCCCGCAGGGCCAGGGAGCCCTCGGCAAACCAGATGCCGGGATTGCGTGGATCCAATTGCTTGGCTTTGGCCAGAGATATCCCGGCCTGCTCCAGTTGGTTGCTGCGTAACTGGGCTTCGGCCAATAACACCCAGCCTCGGGGGTCTTCGGGCAACAGCTGCACAGTTAGGGCGGCCAGCCGGGCGGCATCCCTGGCTTGGCCAAGCCGCAGCAGTCGCGCCGCCGCCTGGGCGATGCCCAAACCGGCAGCTTCGAGTTCCTGCCGTTGGGGCACGTACACGTAGGGCACCAATGCCCGGGCGGGTAGCCCTGTTATCACCAACAGCCCGAGGGCAGCGGTTAGCAGGGCATTTCTTAGAACAGGGCGCGACCAGCGCGGTGCCATCACTAGGAGACGGATTTAATCAGCCTAGGCATCGCTGTTCCGGCTGGCTCGCAGATTGCGCCGCCACATCCAGGGTTTGAGGCGGCGCAGGGCGGAGGCACGCAGCCGTGTATCCCAGTCGGTGTCGCTCCACTGGAGAGCTTCTTCGGCTTGCAGGTTCAGCAGCCAGGGCCGCGGCTGCAGATCCGCATCTTCACTGCTTCGCAGCGGCTGTTGATTCCAGGGACACACGTCCTGGCAGATGTCGCAGCCGGCGACCCAGCCCTGCAACTTGCTGGCGATTGCTTCTGGCAGTTGCAAATCGCGGTTTTCGATGGTGTGGAAGGCCAGGCAGCGGCGGCTGTCCACCACGAAGGGCTCGCTGATGGCGCCGGTGGGGCAGGCCGGTAGGCAGCGGCTGCAGCTGCCGCAAAGGGGTGTGGCGGCAGCATCGGCAGGCAGATCTAAAGTGGTGAGTAGGTGGCCTAGCAGTAGCCAGGAGCCACGATCGCGATTGATCAGGTTGCCGTTTTTGCCGATCCAGCCCAGGCCCGCCTGCTCGGCCCAGGCCTTATCCAGCAGCGGGGCGCTGTCGACGCAGGCCCGCCAACCCACCCCAGGCACCTGCTGCTCCAACCAGCGACCTAGCTGGCGCAGGCGGCCATCGATCACCCGGTGGTAGTCCCGCCCCCAGCCGTAGCGCGCCACCTTGAGCGCCCCAGGTGCCCGATCGGCCTCCACGTAGTAGTTGAGGCCTACTGCCAGCAGGCTGCGCACCCCTGGTAGCAGCTGTTCAATAGCGCGTCGGCGCGGGTCGGCCATCCAGGCCATGTCGGCTTGATAGCCGGCGGCCAACCAGCGCTCCAGGGCCGCCGTGCGCAGCTTTAGGCGCTCCCCGGCTGGTACGGCGGCGAGGCCCACTGGGTCAAAGCCAAGCTTTTGGGCCTGTTGTTTTAAACGTGTTGCCAGGTCGTGGTGGGCGTGCAGGGTCATCGCCCGTAAAGTTGAGCCGTTGTTTAAATCTGCCGCGAGCCCCTTCTGTGAGCACTGCTTCCTTCGGCCGCCTGGGCCACCTGCTGCGCTGGCTCGGCCTCACCTTGGTCGTGTTGCTGGTCTTGCAGCTGCTGGTGCTGTTGGGATCCTGGAATTGGGCGGAGGAGGGATACCGCCAGCTATTGATGGATCGGCTGGTGACCCAGTCGCCGATGGCCCTGGTTGGTTTACTGCTGATGCTCTATGGCAGTCGCCTCGACCACCCCGCCGCCGGTCGCACCCCGCTGCGCGGGCTCGTAGCTGTAGTGAGCATCCTGCTTGCCATTGCCTTGATCGTGGCGGTGCCGATGTCGATCAGTGGCGACCGCAGCCTCACTGAACAGGCCGACCAGCAGCTGGAAGCCCGTAAGGGTCAGCTGGCTATGGCCCGCGCCCAGATGGATAACCCCCAGGTCATCGATCAATTGATCGCCCAGGCAGCTCAGGCCGGTCAGATCCCTGCTAACGCAACGCCGGATCAGCAGCAGGCGGCTGCTAAGGGCTTCATGCAGCGCCAGTTGCAGCAGGCTGAAGAGCAATTGCAGCAGCAACAGCGCACCAGGGATCTCACGGTCAACCAGCGTCGCTACGGCGGCACCGGCACCGCAGTGGTGCTGGCTATTGGCTTCGTGCTGCTGGCCCTAGTGGCTCTGTTGTGATTGGCCTAACGGAGCGGCTGGCTGGCTAAGTTGCAAGGACATTGCTGCTTGCCGGATCTCCGGATTGTCACTTGGTTCAATCCAGCCCCAGATCGGATCAGCCCCTAGGGGATCGGCTCCAGTCCGATCTTAAGAACGATTTGATCGCCGGTTTACTCGTGGTGATACCGCTGGCGACCACTATCTGGCTTGGCACCACGGTGAGCCGCTTCGTGTTGGCGTTTCTCACCTCCATCCCTAAGCAGTTCAACCCCTTCAACACCCTTAATCCGGTGTTTCAGGAGCTGATCAACCTTGGTGTCGGTCTGCTGGTGCCCTTGCTGGGCATTCTGCTGATCGGCCTGATGGCACGGAATATTGTTGGCCGCTGGCTGCTTGAGTTTGGCGAGGGCACCCTGCTGCGCATCCCTCTGGCTGGGTCTGTCTATAAAACTCTCAAGCAGTTGCTCGAAACTTTCCTACAGGGGAATTCCAGCAAGTTTCGACGGGTAGTGCTGGTGGAGTACCCCCGCGAAGGCCTTTACGCCCTGGGTTTTGTGACCGGGGCGATCGGCTCGGCTCTGCAGGCAGGCTTCACCGAGCCAATGCTGAGTGTTTTCATTCCTACGGCGCCTAATCCCACCACTGGCTGGTACACAGTGGTGCCCGAGGGTTCCGTCAAGGATTTGGAAATCTCGGTAGAGGATGCTTTCCGAACCATAATTTCTGCTGGCATCGTCAATCCCGACGAGCGCGCTACCCCCAATCGCAGCTTCTCCAGCTTGCTGGCTCAGCTGCGCACCCCCCAACTCTCCTGAGCTAAACCCCACTTGATGCAGAGCCGCACCATCTCCCGTGAACTGGCCCTGCTGATGCTCGGCCAGACCAGCGACCGCGGCGCGGCGGCACCTGCTCTTCCAGCTGGCATGGAGGGCCTGTTGCAGCAGGTACTCGCCACCATCAGCCAAGACGTGCGCGAATCCCTGGATCGTTCTGCTGAAGACCTGCAGACCGCCCAGCAGCAACTGCTTGATAGCGAGTTGCAGGAGCAGGGTGAGCAGCAGTTGCCCCGGGTGCGTCAGCACCTCAATGCCGGTCTTGCTGCGGCTGAACAGGCCCTCAACCGCCTTTCCGCCAGTTTGGAGTTGCCCCGGTTACTGATGCTGGCTGACCAAGACGAGGTGCGCCTCGGTGCCATTGCCCGAGTCGAGGCCGTGCTGCGCGACCGTCAGGCGATCGATGGGCGGCTCGATCGTGTGATGGAGGGCTGGCGTCTTACCCGTCTGCCGCGCATTGATCGGGACATCCTGCGACTGGCCGCTGTAGACCTTGAAAGCTTCCGCACCCCCCCTGCCGTGGCCTGCAATGAGGCTGTTGAGCTGGCTAATCGATACAGCGACGAGCAGGGCCGCCGCATGATCAACGGGGTGCTGCGGCGCTTCACGGCTGCTCGTTCCGTGGCGGAGGCCTAAGCAAGCCATGGTCTACGACTGGTTTAATCGCTCCGGCCCCTCCCCAGCCGACCCATCAGCAACCCCGCCGTCAGCTTCTGAACAGGTTTCAGGCCAGGCTTCAGAACAGCCGGTTGAAAGTTCGTCCGATCCCAACGCTGAGGCGCTGGAATGGGCCCGCCAGGCCTATGCCCGCCTCAAGGCCCAGCAGGAGGAGCAAAAGCGTCGGCAGCTTGAGGCTGAATCTGCCCCTGAGCCCCCTCTCCCGGATTCTGTACAGCCTGTACAGATCAATACCCAGCAGCCCGCCACTCCAGTGGCCGCGCCCCTGTCCCTGCTGGAGCAGGCAGCGGCCCAGCGGGCCGAACGCCAACAGGCGATCACGCCCCCAGATGCCCCTGCGGTCCCTGCAGCGCCAGAACCAGCTGAGCCCAGCTTGGGCGCTTTCGACACCACCTTCACCTGGTCGGCTGAGGTACTCGCGGCCCAGGGCAAGCGGGTTGATCAGGTCTCGCTTGAGGAGATCGACTGGCTCAGTCGTTTGCGCCAGGGCCTCGAGAAAACCCGTCAGGGCTTTGTTACCCAGCTACTCGACAACCTGGGAGATGACCCGCTTACACCGGAGGTGGTTGATGAGCTGGAAACCACCCTGCTTAGGGCCGATGTTGGGGTGGAGGCCACTGACCAGGCCTTGGGCGCCCTGCGCCAGCGGCTCAACCAGGAGGTGGTGGATCCCGCCGAGGGCCTGCGCTTCCTTAAGGAGCAGCTGCGCGCCATCCTCGACCAACCGATCGAGGCCAGTGGCCAGCCTTTTTTAGCCCCCCACCGGGAGCAGCTCAATGTGTGGCTAATGGTGGGTGTTAACGGCGTTGGCAAGACGACCACCCTCGGCAAGTTGGCCAACTTGGCGGTGCGTAGTGGTTACAGCTGCCTGATCGCTGCTGCTGACACCTTTCGGGCCGCGGCAGTGCAGCAGGTCCAGGTATGGGGCGAGCGCAGCAAGGTGCCGGTGATCTCCAATCCCAGCGCTAATGCCGATCCAGCGGCCGTCGTCTATGACGCCATCGGTGCTGCCCAGGCCAAGGGCACCGAGCTGGTGCTGGTGGATACGGCTGGCCGGCTGCATACCAAGCACAACTTGATGGAGGAGCTCAGCAAGGTGCGCCGCATCGTCGACAAGCTGGCGCCTGAGGCGGTGGTGGAGTCGCTGTTGGTGCTGGATGCCAGCCAGGGCCAGAACGGCCTGCGTCAGGCGATGGCTTTTGCCAAGGCCGCTGGACTTACTGGCGTGGTGCTCACCAAGCTTGATGGCAGCGCCCGCGGTGGTGTGGCCCTGGCGGTGGCCTCTGAGGCCGGGCTGCCTATCCGCTTCATTGGCGCAGGTGAAGGCATCCGCGACCTGCGGCCTTTTAACAGCTTTGAGTTTGTTGAGGCATTGTTGGCCCGCTGAGGCCCGGCTTGCCTAGGCAGGTGCCGCTATCTTGCGAAACCGCCGCGGCCGCACAGTGCCCAATCGGTGAGCAACAAGCCGCCCCCCCACCCGGCGCTTCCCCAGGGTCCGGCCCTGTTGTCGGCTGCAGCTTCGTTGCGGCAGTTGCTCGACAGCCTTAGTCGGGAGCAACGCCGCAACCAGGAGCTGCTGGCTTCCCTGGCATTTGCCCTGCGCAGTTTCACCAATCTGGGCCGCTTTCTGGAGCTGGTGCCTCTGGTGGCGGCCCGGCTGGTGGAAGCAGAGGGGGCTCTGCTGGTGGTTTTCCATGAGGATGGCCGCCTCTGGCGCGAGCATCTCCAGGCCACGCCGCAGGAGCCCTGTGCCGAGCTCGTGCGTCAGCTGGCGGGGTTGGCGGATGGGGAGTTGGCAGCCCTTAGTGGTGATGCGGCAGTGGCGGCTCTGCTGGATCAGCGCGTAGGCCGGCTACTGGGTGGGGCCCAGGTGGTGGCCACATCGATGGTGTCCCGCAACCTCCCCTCCAGCGTGGCCGACTTTATATTTTTAGCAATAGTAAGGGCTTTGCCTGGAGCGAGGTGCATCGCAGCCACCTGCAGCTGGTGGCTGACCTCAGTGCCGTGGCTCTGGAAAACGAGGCCCTGCTCCAGACCATGCGGCGCCATGAGCGGCTCGATCGCCAGCTCAGCATCGGTGCTGAAATTCAGGCCCAGCTGCTGCCGGACCGCTGTCCGGTGATCGACGGTGTTGAGCTGGCAGCCCGTTGCCGCCCCGCCTTCCAGGTGGGCGGTGACTACTACGACTTCATCCCCACCCGCCCCCAGCTGCTGGGCCGGCGCCGTGAGCAGGCCCGCTGGGCGCTGGTGATGGGCGATGTGATGGGTAAGGGCGTGCCAGCAAGCCTGCTGATGACCCTGTTGCGCGGCATGTTGCGGGCCGAGGTGCTGAGCGGCCATTCTCCCGAGCGAATTCTCCACGACCTCAACCAATTGGCCCAGGAAGACCTGGCCCAGTCGCACCGGTTTGTGACCCTCTTTTATTCCGATTACGATCCCCGCACCCGCCTGCTGCGCTACGCCAATGCGGCCCACAATCCGCCTTTGATCTGGCGACGCCAACGCAGCGAGGTGGAGCGTCTCGATGCCCCGGGCCTGCTGATTGGTCTGCAGAGCGCAGCCGATTACGGCCTTGAGCAGATCGTGTTGGATCAAGGTGATGTGCTGCTTTATTACACCGATGGGGTTACAGAGGCCTCCGGCTTCAGCGGTGAGCGTTTCGACGAGGAGCGTTTGGTGCGCCACCTGCAAGCGGCCTGCCGCTCTGGCATCGGCGCTCAGGGGATTCTCGACCAGCTGTTTGCCCGGCTGGATCGCTTCGTAGGGGCTGACCGGCAGCTCGACGATGACGCTTCGATGGTGGTGCTCAAGGTGAAGGAGGAGCTGATGCTGCCCTCCCTGCCAAGCTGATTAACTGCCTAGCGCCGCACGCCGAGCCCCGAATGGCTGTTGATTCCACCGCGTCTACCTGGAGCCAGCGCTTCGAACAGGGTCTGCATCCGGCAATCGAGCGCTTCAATGCCTCGATCGGCTTCGACATCGCCCTGCTGCAGCAGGATCTGGACGGCTCCATTGCCCACGCCCGCATGCTGGGCAGTTGCGGCGTAATCAGCGAGGTCGAGGCGGCCCAGTTGATCGAGGGTTTGGAGAATGTGAGGGCCGAGTCGGCCCGCGGCGAGTTTCAGCCTGGCCTGGAGTCTGAAGATGTGCACTTTGCCGTCGAGCGGCGCCTGATTGAGTTGCTTGGGCCCCTAGGCAAGAAACTGCACACCGGCCGCAGTCGCAACGATCAGGTGGGCACCGACCTGCGCCTCTGGTTACGCGGCCAAATCGACGCCATCGATGGCGCCCTGCTGCGCTTTGAGCGGGCCCTGCTGGCTCAGGCCGAGCGCCACAGCACCGTGCTGATCCCCGGCTATACCCACTTGCAGCGGGCCCAGCCGGTTTGCCTGGCCCACCACCTGCTGGCTTACATCGAGATGGCTGAGCGGGACCGCTCTCGCTTAGCCGACGTGCGCGGGCGGGTGAATATCTGTCCCTTGGGGGCAGCGGCCCTGGCGGGCACGCCGGTGCCGATCGATCGGCGTCAGACCGCCGCCGAGCTTGGTTTTGACACCATTTACGCCAACAGTCTTGATGCGGTCAGCGATCGGGACTTTGCGGTGGAGTTCATGGCTGCCGCCAGCCTGGTGCTGGTGCATCTCAGCCGGCTCAGCGAGGAGGTGATTCTCTGGGCTAGCGAGGAGTTTGGTTTTGTCGGCCTTACCGATCGCTGCGCCACCGGAAGCAGCCTGATGCCCCAGAAAAAGAACCCGGATGTGCCGGAGCTGGTGCGGGGCAAGAGCGGCCGGGTGTTTGGCCACCTCGTGGGCTTGCTAACCATGATCAAGGGCTTGCCCCTCGCTTACAACAAAGACTTTCAGGAAGACAAGGAAGCCCTGTTTGATGGGGTGCGTACCTGCCTCGATTGCCTTGAGGCGATGGCGATCCTGTTTGAAGAGGGGCTCGAGTTCCGGCCCCAGCGCCTGGAGGCGGCGGTGGCAGCGGATTTCTCCAATGCCACCGATGTAGCTGATTATCTGGTCGCAAAGGGGGTGCCCTTCCGCGAGGCTTACCAGTTAGTGGCTGGCCTGGTGAAGGGCTGCTTGGGTGAAGGAATCCTGCTGCGTGACCTGCCCCTAGGGCGCTGGCAGCAGCTTCATCCTGCTTTCGAAACCGATATTTATGAGGCCATCACCCCACAGCAGGTGGTGGCGGCCAGGCGCAGCGAGGGCGGCACGGGCTTTGACCAAGTTCAGCAGCAGTTGCAGCGAATTCGGCTGCGAGTTGCTTCCTGAGGGCGGCCAGCTCTCGCAAGTCGTCTTAGGGTGGATTGGTTAGTGGCCCACTGGCCCACATGCATCGGTCCCGTGGCCGATCTTTAGTTCGTGAGTATTTTTGTCGGCAACCTTCCCTTCCGCGCTGAGCAGGAAGACGTGGCGGAATTGTTTGCACCCTTCGGTGAGGTGTCTAGCTGTTCCCTACCCCTCGAACGGGATACCGGGCGCAAGCGTGGTTTCGCCTTTGTTGAGATGGGCGATGAAGCAGCAGAGGCAAAGGCCGTTGAGGCATTGCAGGGTGCTGAGCTGATGGGTCGTCCCCTGCGCATCAACAAAGCCGAGCCCCGCACCGGCGGTGGCGGCGGCGGTCAGCGCCGGGGCGGTTATGGCGGCGGTGGTGGTAGTGGTTACGGGGGTGGTGGCGGCGGCTATGGCGGCGGCGGCGGTGGTGCTGAGCGGGGATCCGGTGCCCGCGGCTGGGAAGATCGCAGTTACGGCGCTGGCAATCCCGCCGGTGGCGACAGCTTCGACGCTGGACGCACCCGCCGCCGCCGCAGTGGCGGTGGCGATAGTGGTGGTGGCGACTTCTACGGTGGCGCCGAGGGCTAGTAGCCCCGCTCCGCCAGGGCCAGGGCCGCGGCTGCCAGCACGCCAGCATCCGCGTCCCTTGCCCCTGCTTTTTTGGTGAGTTGCTGGCGCCAACGTTTGGCGCCGCTTACCCCCTCCACCACATGCACTAGGTGGCGGGCGATAGGCCACAGCCGCCCGCCCCGACCGCGCCATTGCTCGGCGTAGGCAACCAAACCCCCCACCACGCTTGAGGCTGTGGCCAGCGGCTGGCTGTGGTCGGCGTAGATCTGCTGGTCCACCTGCCTCCATTGGAGGGGATGGGCATAGGCGGCCCTACCCACCATGGCCCCGTCCACTAGTTCGAGCTGCTGCACGCAGGCGTCCAGGCTTTCCAGACCGCCGTTTAGCTCGATGATTATTTTGGGCCGATCGCGCTTGAGGGCGTGCACTACGTCGTAGCGCAAGGGTGGGATCGTGCGGTTCTGTTTGGGATCGAGACCCTCCAGCCAGGCTTTGCGTGCGTGTACTGCAAAGCGCTGGGCGCCCGCTGCCGCCACCGCATCCACGAAGGCCAGCAACTCGGCGTAGGAGTCGCGCTCATCAATACCGATGCGGTGTTTCACCGTTACCGGCAGGGGGCAGGCGGCGGCCATGGCGTCAACGCAGCGCGCCACCTGGTGGGGATCGGCCATTAAACAGGCTCCAAAGCGGCCTTTTTGCACCTTTTCGCTGGGGCAGCCCACATTCAGGTTGATTTCGTCGTAGCCCCATTCAGCCGCCAGGGCGGCGGCCTCAGCCAGCAAGGCGGGATCGTCGCCGCCCACTTGCAGGGCTAGGGGTTTTTCGATCGGATCGAAGCCCAATAGCCGCTCCAGCCGCCCCCCGGGTGCGCTGGCATCGGGTGCTTGCCTGGCGTGGTGCAGGGCCTGGGCCACCACCATTTCGGTGTAAAGCAGGCTGCGCCTGCTGATCTGGCGCATCAGCACCCGGAAGTGCCGATCGGTGTAGTCCATCATCGGGGCCACACTGAAGCGATAACTGGCTGGATCGATCTGGCCCATCTCCCCATGCTGCCAATTCATGCTGCCGTTGTCGTGGCCGGTGGCGGTGCCGCCGGCTTTATGGCCGCCATCTGTGCTGCTGAGGCCGGCCTTGGCGATATCGCCCTGCTGGAAGCCACCACCGAGCCGTTGCACAAGGTGTTGATCAGTGGCGGTGGGCGCTGCAATGTCACCCATGCCTGCTGGGATCCTCGGGCGTTGGTGGGGCACTATCCCCGGGGCGGCCAGGCCCTGCGGGGTCCCTTTTCGCGCTTTGCTCCCGGCGATGCCGTCGCCTGGTTTGCTGACCATGGCCTCGAGCTGGTGGAGGAGCCGGACGGCCGCCTGTTTCCCCGTTCAAACCGTTCCGAATCGGTGGCAGCCACCCTGCGCCGAGCGGCCCTCCAGGCTGGGGTGCAGCTGCATACGGGGGTGAGCCTGCAGCGGGCCGTGGCAGCTGCTGGCGGTGGTTTTGACCTGCTGGTGCGGGGTGGCGGGGCGATCAACGCTGATCGGTTGGTGCTTGCCACCGGCAGCCATCCCAGCGGTCGCCAGCTGGCGGCGGGTCTAGGCCATGGGCTGGTGGCGCCTGTGCCGTCCCTATTTACGTTGGCTTTGGCTGGCGATCCCCTGCTGGAGCTGGCCGGAGTGGTGATGGATCCGGTGGAGCTGGCTTTGCACCTGCCCCAGGAGCCCCAGGCCGCTCGGGCTGACCAGCCTTTTCGCCAGCGGGGCCCTGTGCTGATCACCCATTGGGGTCTGTCCGGTCCGGCCACCCTGCGGCTCACGGCTTTTGCTGCCCGGGCCCTCAAGGCCAGCGGCTATCGGGGCGAGCTGCGCCTTGATTGGAGTGGCGGTCTGTCCCAGCAGGAGCTCGAGGTCTTGTTTGCCGAGGCCAAGCGAGACCAGGCCAAGCGGCAACTAGCCAACTGGCGCCCCTGGCCCGCCCTCAGCCGGCGCCTGTGGCTGGCCCTGTTGCAGCGCCATGGCCTAGACCCTCAGCAGCGCTGGGCTGACCTTGCTAAGCGGCACCAGCAGCTACTGGTATCGGCTTTGCGTGATACCCGGCTGGCCATTACTGGGCGGGGTCCCTTTGGCGAAGAATTTGTGACTGCAGGGGGCATTCCCCTCGGGGAGGTTAACCTCGCGACTATGGAGAGCCGCCAGCAGCCTGGGCTTTATCTGGTGGGTGAACTATTGGATGTAGATGGGGTGACCGGTGGTTTTAATTTCCAGCACTGCTGGAGTAGCGGCTGGCTGGCCGGCCAGGCACTGGCGGCTTGAAAGCCCAGAAAATATTATTTGATATTTTCAAAAACGGCAAACATAGGTATGTACATAGCCAGAAGAATTGAGCCTACAATTCCACCAACTAAGACGATCATGGCAGGCTCAAGCATGGAGGTGAGTGCTTTAACGATTGCCTCAACCTCATCTTCATAGAAATCGGCAACTTTGGACAACATGGCGTCCATTTCGCCAGTTTCTTCGCCGATTGATAGCATGCTGATTGACATATCAGGAAAGACTTTCATCTTACCCAAGGCCACACTTAATGGGATTCCTTGAAGAACATCTTCGCGGCTGTTGCTGATTGCATCTGAAATGATGGAATTGTTGGTGATCTCTCGCACAATGTCCAGAGACATTAATATTGGCACACCGGCTCTTGTCAGTGAGCTGAACGTTCGGCAAAACTGAGCTGTCGCCGTTTTTTGAATCAATTCGCCAAACAGGGGAAGTTTGAGGATTAGGGCATCCACTCGGCGACGGCCGGTCGGGGTGGCATAAAATCTATTAAATAGATAGGTGAAAATAATTAACCCCAGCAGTATAAATAGTGAAAAACTTGATCTCAGCAGCCTGCTGAGATCAACCATCATTTGGGTGAACCATGGGAGCTCGGCACCCATGCTGTCAAAGATTTCAGCAAAGGTTGGAATAAGAAAAATTGTCATTCCTAGAAAAACAGTAACAGCGATCACAAGCACGGCCACCGGATAGCCCAGGGCGCCCTTAATTTGATTTTGTAACTTGGCGTTGTCTTCTAGTAGCTTGGCAAGCCTCCTAAGCGATTCATCGAGTACGCCGCCGGCTTCTCCGGCTTCCACCATGGCGATACTCAGCTTGTCAAATACCTTGGGCCAGCTGCGCAGCGCTTCACCCAAGGAAATTCCTTGGTTTACTTCTAGACTTACCGACTGCAGAGCACGTTTGAACAGCGGCATTTTTTGCTGGGACGCCATCAGGTCGATGCTGCGGACAATGGGTACACCGGCATTGACGAGAGCTGACATCTTGCTGGCAAATACAGCTTTCTCTTTGATGCCCGGCTTGGCTTCCAGCAGTTCGTTTAACTTGGAAAACCTCAGCTTGTTTTGCAGTTGTGTAGCTGCACTTGAGCTCGTAGCCGTTCCGTTTGCTTTTACTTTGATTTCTGTGGCTCGGATTCCCCGCAGACGCAGACTGCGTTTAGCCTGAATTAGATCGGTTGCCTCAATGTCGACCAGCGCTGAATTGCCCTGGCGATTGATATAAGTAGCGACAAAATATGCCATGGTTCAGGGGGCGTTGAAGCTCAGCTGATTTGCGTCACAATTCGTTTGAGCTCCTCTGGACGGGATGTTTTCAGTAGGGCCTCGTCCATGCTTACTTGATTGCTTAGTACCAGATCGCTAAGTGCTTTTTCCAGGGTTTGCATGGAGAGCTGGCCACCGGTCTGGATCTGGGAGTAGAGCTGGGCCGTTTTCCCTTCCCGAATTAGATTGGCAGTGGCCGGCGTGTTGATCATGATTTCCTGAGCCATCACCCGACCAAATTGCCCTGGGCTTGGATTGCGGCGCTTGCATAGGGTCTGGGCGAAAACTGCCAAGAGACTGCTGCTCAGCTGCACGCGAATCTGGGTCTGCTGGCTTGGAGGGAAGACATCCACCATGCGGTCTACCGTCTGAGCTGCAGAGCTGGTGTGTAAGGTGCCTAACACTAAATGACCAGTTTCAGCTGCCGTAATTGCTAGCTGGATGGTTTCTAGGTCGCGCAACTCCCCTACAAGGATTACGTCGGGATCTTCGCGTAACGCTGCTCTAAGAGCGTTGGCAAAGCTTCGTGTGTCTTCATTGAGTTGCCGCTGATGAATTATGCTCTTGGAAGATTTATAGGTGAACTCGATCGGATCTTCGATCGTAAGAATATGTTCGCTTCGTGTCTGGTTAATATGCTCCAGCATGGCGGCGAGGGTTGTTGTTTTGCCTGAGCCGGTTGGTCCGGTGACTAAAATTAAACCCTTAGGCATATGGCTCATTTTCTCCACAATTGGAGGCAGCCCGAGCTCCTGCAGGGTAGGTATGCTGCTGCCGAGGGCCCTAAGGCATGCGGCATAGGTGCCGCGCTGTCGATAAACATTTACCCGGAATCTGGCGATACCCTTAAGGCCGTAGGCGCAATCGAGCTCCCATGTTTGTTCAAGTTGTTTGCGTCCCCCAGTTTCAGGAAAGTTGTCACCCCTCTGATCAGTACATCCGGGGGCTTGAGGACATGACTAATGCGTCGATAC
>NZ_JBSYHW010000008.1:0-68192 GCF_056108345.1 Cyanobium sp. NIVA-CYA 375
GGGGGTCTCTCCTGGATCAGGGGTGTGCACTGGGGTGTGTAAAGAGAGAGTCCCTACCCCCTGTAGGAGCGTTAGAACGTTAGAAGCCAGTCACTGCAACGGTTTTCGCTCTAACAGTCCTGTTAGATAACGGCACCTTCTAACGCTCCGGAGCCGGTGATCATTGCCAGGGGTAGGGCCACAGCCCGCGAGCTGCCCAGGCCGCGGAAGTGCACCAGCTGCGAGCGGCTGGCGCCAGGCAGGCGGCTGAGGATGGCACCCCAATTGGTCACCCAGGCGGTATCCGCCAGCATGCGGGCAATGGCTTCTGCGCTGTTGCTGATCAGCAGCTCCCCCTCCCGCACCCGCAGGCCATGGCGGGCCAGCAGGTCGCCGGCATCAGCGGGCCGGACCGGCTCCATCGGTGAGGGCAGGGCGCTGGACACCAGCTCCACCAGTTCCAGCACGGTGCGGGACAGCACCGAGCGCTCCTCGCTCTCCACCCGCAGCTGGTGCTGCAGGATCCGGTTGAGGCAGCGGCGCTCATCCGGGACCTCCGTGCTCTCGCGGTAGCTGCTCCAGTCCGCGCCATCGATCAGGCTCTGCACCTCCGCCGCGCTAGGCACGCGCGAGGCCTGCAGCGACCAGGCCCCGGCCAGCAAGGTGCCGTACTGATCGCCCAGGGCCTGGGAATCGAAGTGAGCGGCCGCAACCTGGGAGCAGACGACGATCGAGCGCCGGATCACCGGGATCAGCGCCACGGTGCGGGCGATCAACCGGTTGGCGAATGCCGGTGTGATCAGCTGCTCGAGGTCCCGGTCCAGCGCCTGCCAGTGCGCCTCCCGCTGCTGCTGGGGGAGCTCGCTGGGGTTGCGCAGGTTGAGCGGCGCAAAGCGGCGCCGGTCCGCACCCTGCTTGAGCCCGGTGGCGATGGAGGAGAGCAGAAACATCGAGCGCACCGAATAGCGCGCCACCTCGCCTGTAGGTGAGCCCTTGACGATCGCTGCGCGGGATTCGGAGCTCGACACCCGCGCCAGCGCCAGGATCGCCTGGATGCGCTGCTGGTCCTCGCGCTCGTTGCTCTCCGCCTCATCGATCAGCACCGGCAGGGCGTCGGAGCGCAGGGTCTGGCGGATGCCAGCTTCTGTGACGCTGCCGACGAACACCTGAGCCAGATCGGCCAGCAGCACGCCGCAGAAGCGCTCAAACAGATGCGACTTGCCCGAGCCGGCCGGGCCGCTCAGCCAGAGGTGGGGCCGCCAGCGCAGGGCACCACATATCGGCGCCAGCGTCAGCCATCCCGCCAGCAGCATTGCGGAAGCCGGCACCTCCCAGTGGAAGCGGTCCGCCAAGGTGAGCACCAGCAGGGCCTCCTCGTCGCTGAGCGGCTGGGCAGCCCCCGTGCCCACTAGGGCAGTACCGCGCTGGTAATGAAAGCGGCTAGCGAGGGTGGCACTGAGTGGCCGCGGCTCACCATCCACCACCAGGCGATCGCCCAGATGCAGCACGCAGCGGCCCTCGTCCCACCAGCTGCCGCGGCCGCGCAAGCGATCGGGATCGAACATTCCCACCGCCGCCTGACGGCAGAACAGATCAGAAGCCGCGGCCGTCCAGTTCACGCCCCGCTTATTGGGGTAGTGGGTTTCCCAGTAGGCCAGGGGCGCCAGCCGGCATAGGTTCACGCCGCCATGGGCAGAGGAGCCCAGCCGCATCACCTGGCCGGTGGAGCGCGGTTGATAGAAGTAGCCGTCGCTGTCGTAGCCCAGGCACACGAAGGGCTCACCGCCTAATGGGCCTGGCCGCTCAGGCGGCACTGCATGAGAAGCACCGCCCTGCAGCACAGGTGCCGGAGCAGCGGCCGGGGCTTTCGCGTCGTCGTCGGCCTCTGGCTGCGGTAGTTGCACTGTTCGGCAATGGGCCTCCAGGTAGGCCTGGGCTTCTGCCGCACTCCAGCTGGCATCGGCCAGATCCCAGCCCGCTGCGCCCGGCGCATCCACCAGGTCCCAGTCCGCCTCCGTACTGCCCGGCGGCAGCACCACCGCCACAAGGCAGCCGAGCTCCAGCAGCAGGGCCGAGAGCCGCGCCATCGCTTCGCGGCCACTGGTATCGGCATCGGGCCAGAGGCTGACCGCACGGCCGGCTAGGGGGCTCCAGTCGACGCTGCCAATGGCCTGACTGCCGCCGCACCAGCTCACCACCACGTGATCGGGGAACAGCACTACGGCGGCATCGGCTGCCTTCTCCCCCTCGGTGATCAGCACAGGCGACCAAAAGTGGCGCTCTAACTCCGCCAACCGGTAGAGCGGCCTGGGGGCCGGCCAGTCGGAGCGGAACGGATCGCGGCGGGAGGGGAAGTGCCAGCCCCCAGCCAGCCAGGTGCGCTGCACGAACACCTTGCGCTGCCGGCCGCCCTGCAGCAGATCCAGGCGCTGCACCCAGAACAGCGGCGCTCCGGCCGCATCGGTGTAGCACCACTGGCCGCTGGCGCGGCCCAGCTCCGGCGGCGGGGCAGAGGGCGGTGGGGTGTCGGGAATGCGGGTAGGCCTGCCTGCCTTGCTGCCTGAGCGGGTGTGCCTGGGGCTGGCAGGGGCTGGCCGGTGCGGGGCTGGCTGCGCCGGAAGGGCCAGGTGGGCCTCGATGCGGCGGGCAGCGGTGGCGAAGTCCCAGCCAGTAAGGCGCAGCAGCAGATCCATGCCGCTGCCGCCGCCACCTCGCTGCTCGCGGCCACCGCACTGGTTGCAGAACCAGCCGCCCGGGCCGTCATCGCGGTCCCAGCGGTAGCGGTCGGTGCCGCCGCAGGCGGGGCAGGGCTGATGGCGGTTCTCCAGCTGCTCCGGTGCCAGAGCGGCGAGCTCGATCAGCAGCCGCGGCCACTGGCCAGCAGCAGCTGCCAGCACATCGGTGGCCATCAGCGCTGGGGAGTTTGGGCTCCAGCAGGAGGTACGGGCTGCTGAGCGTTGAGCGACCGTCCCTCGCCACGCATCACCTGCACCAGGGTGCGGCGCACAAAGGAGGCACGACTCTCGATACCCGCGGCATGGTCATCGATCCAGGAGACCACGGCCTCCGGCAGCTGCAACTGGATGCGCTTCATGGTGGCAGTGAAATGCTTGCCCGAAAGCCTAGCCGGTGTTCCGCAAGCCCTAAACTCTGCCGCGGTGCTGCCTTGCCGGTGTGTCTTTCAGCCTGCGCCCCTATCAGCAGGAGGCCGTAGAGCGCGTGCGCCAGGCCTTCCTTTCGGGCCATCGCGCCGTGCTCTTTGTGCTGCCGACTGGCGGCGGCAAGACCGTGGTGTTCAGCCACATCGCCGAGCAGGCCGCTGCCCGCGGCAAGCGCATCGCCGTGCTGGTGCACCGGGCTGAACTACTTGATCAGGCCTGCCGCTCCCTGGCGGCAATGGGAGTGCGCCATGGCGTGATTGCCGCCGGCCGCTCCATGAACCTGGCGGCGCCAGTGCAGGTGGCCAGCGTCCAGACCCTGGCCCGGCGCCTGGCGCAGCTGCCGGCCGATCTGTTCCAGCTGCTGGTGGTGGATGAGGCCCACCACAGCAATGCCGGCACCTGGGCCAAGGTGATCGGCCACTTTGATCGAGCCCTGCTGCTGGGCGTCACGGCCACGCCGGTGCGAGGCGATGGCCGAGGCCTCGGCGAGTTCTATTCCGCCCTGGTGCTCGGCCCCAGTGCCGCCTGGCTCTGCGCCGAGGGCTATCTGGCACCGGCGCGGGTGTTTGCCCCACCGCTGGGGTTCTCGGTGAAGGGCCTACGCCGGCGGATGGGGGATTTCGACCTGAGGCAGGCCGCCGGTGAGCTTGGCGGCAGCCGCATCCTTGGCGATGCCGTCAGTCACTACCTCAGCCACCTGAGCGGAAGCACGGCCATCGCCTTCTGCTGCTCGATCGCCCACGCGCAAGCCGTGGCGGAAACCTTCTCGGAACGGGGCGTGGCCGCGGCCTCGATCGATGGCTCGATGGACCCCCTACAGCGGCGGCGGTTGCTTGAGCAGCTCGGCAGCGGTGAGCTGCAGGTGCTCACCAGCTGCAACTTGATTGGTGAGGGGGTCGATGTGCCGTCGGTGGGGGGCTGCCTGCTGCTGCGGCCCACCCAGAGCCTGGCGCTGCACCTGCAGATGATCGGTCGCTGCCTGCGGCCCCAGCCGGGCAAGCAGGCGGTGATCCTCGATCACGTCGGCAACATCGAGCGTCTCGGTCACCACCTCGACGAGCAGGAGTGGAGCCTCGATGGCGTGCGCAAGCGCAAGCAGAGCAAGGCCCCTTCCGTGAAAACCTGCCCGGAGTGCTTCTGCGCCATGGCCAGCGCCGCCAGCCTCTGCCCGGAATGCGGCAAGCAGTTCCGGCCGGAGAAGCGGCAGCTGGTGACGGTGGCCGGCGAGCTGAGCGAACTGAGCCAGCAGGAGCTGCGCAGAGAGCGCCGCCGCGAGCAGCGCCAGGCCCGCACCGCGGCTGACCTGGAAGCTCTGGGAACCCAGCGCGGCATGAAAAATCCCAAGGGCTGGGCGCGGCATGTGATCGCCAGCCGCCAGGCGCGCGGCCAGTGGGAGCTGCTGGCATGAGCGAGCAGGAGCTGCAGCAGCGGATCCGCCTGGAGCTGGGCCGCGGACCGGTGCGGCTATGGCGCAACAACGTCGGCGCCCTGCGCGATGAGCGCGGCCGTCTGGTCACCTACGGACTGTGCAAGGGCAGCAGCGACCTGATCGGTCTCAGCCAGGTCGTGATCGGCCCCGAGCACCTGGGCCAGACCCTGGCGCTGTTCACCGCCCTTGAGGTGAAGACAGCCCGGGGCCGATTGAGCGAGGAGCAGGAGAAGTTCCTGCGGCTGGTGCAGCAGCTAGGCGGCCGCGCCGGGGTGGTGCGCTCACTGGAAGAAGCCAGGCTCCTGCTCGGCGGCAGCGACCTCACTGCTTGAGCCGGATTCGCCCTTACAGGAAGAAATGGCAGGGCGCTGAGCGATCAGCACCCTGCGGCTACGGCGCACCAGGGCCTTTTCCACTTCTGGGACATTCCAGAGCAGGGTGGGGCGGTGCTGCCCGGCGCCAGCGGCCCTGTAGTGATCCCCAGGCCGCAACACCCCATCCCGCCGCAGCCGCAGCAAGGTGCGGTCACTGATCCGCAGCGCCTTGCAAGCTTCCCGAGTGGAATAGGTGAACTCCATTGTTCGTCATTAAGCGACTTACCAGGACATTAACCGTAGAAATCCGCCATCAACTGTTCGCCCGCAGCTATGTCGACATCTTCTAATAGGTTCCCATTCGGTAATCCCTGGATGCAGAGATGTTGATGCAATGAATCGTTCCAGGAACCCAACAGGTAACCAAAGGTGCCGCAGGCAATCTGCTTGGAACCCGCTCGGGAACCGGCTGCTGAGGCAAGTAATTGATGACTGAGCTCAACCATGGCACTGGCCCCGGCGGTTGACCTGAGTGATCACCGTGACAGCAGATGCCACATCAACTCCTGGCACTCAGGGCCATCAGCTGGCGGGCAAGAACCAGCAGTTCCGGCGTCACGTCCTCCGGCAACTCAGCTGCCGAAAACGCGGTAGCAACCGGGTCGAGCGGCAGCCCAGACCCGAGCAGCTGGCCCACCCCCGGTGCAGGTGCAGGCGATGACCGCTGGCCCTCATCGAGAGCCTTCTGCAGGGCCATCCCCCGCTCGATCTGCTGTGCGGTTTGCTCCACCAGGTAGCGACGGGCATGGATCACCTCGCTATGCCCCATTGCCTGGGCCTTGAGAGCCGTCGACCAGGTGGTCGTCTCCCGGGCGCGGATCGCCCAGGCATGGCGAAGGTCGTAGGCCTTGCAGCGGCCCTGGATCGCCTGAGGGCTGCGCTGCCCGGGAATGCTGCGCGGCTGATGCCAGCCCAGGAGCTTGGCCTTGATCTCGCCAACGGGCTTGGTCGCATGGCGCAGCCAATGCACCACGACCCGGCCTAGGGCAGCGTTGTTCCAGAACTGCACACTGCCGTCGCTGGCTTCCGCCGTGCGGATTGGATATCGCCGGCGCAACTCAGCGAGCATCTCCCGGGAGTAGGCCACGTCATTGAGGCGGTAGCGCTCCAACCAGGCCTCCGGCAGCGGCAAGGCAAAGCGATGGCCCGTCTTGGTGGCACGCCCTGCTTCGCTGTCGAACATGCTGATTTGCATAAAAGTGGGCTGGATGTTGCTCTCACCCGGCAGCCTCTCGATGTGCCAAACCTCGTGGGCCCTCAGGCCATAGCAGGCAATGATGGCCATAACCCAGCCTCGCAGCGGGTTCTCCCTCTGCACCTGATCAAGCCAGGCCTGCACCTCCGCCGTGGTGGGGATGAACCGCGGGGCGGGAGCGCGAACCCTGCCGCTAGCAGCCTTGAGGGTTTCGAGCTTGGTGCGCAGCTCCGGCGTGGCGATTGAGATCCCCCTCTTAGCGAGGTAGTTCACCATCTGCACCACGCCGTAAAAACCGCTGGTGTTGGTCTTACGGGGCACTAGCGACAGGGTGCGGTCGCGACTGTGAGCATCCAAGGAATCAGGCGTGTGCAAACAGAAGCGCTCGAGGTCCTCCGTGCGGGCAAAAACCTCATCGGGATAGGTGCGCCCGAAGTAACCCCTGTCGGTGAAGCAGGAGAAGGGGTTCCGATCCTTGGCCTTAGGGCCGCCGGGAGCGATGTCGGACTTAATCAGCAATCTGATCTCGCCCCATGTCTGCAATGGGCCGCAATCAGGAGCAGGTTGTTCACCCGAAGCGAGATGCAGACGCCGCCAGTCGAGTCCAGGGCCGCCGCGCAGCAGTTTGCGCTGGGCTGCCAGCAAAAGTTCAACCAACTCGCCGAGATCGCCTTCCCGATCAACGCGAAAGCCCCGGGCGGACTGGCTGCGACCACCCGTGCAGGTTTCGTACACGTAGTAGTAAGGACTGTTCCGCCCCGGATGAAGCCGAACGCGGTAAGGACAGGCGGCCAGGCGTAAGCGACAGGCGGCCTGCTGAAGATCACTGCGAGGGCGCATCAGAACCACCCAGTCTCATTGGGCGAGACGCATGGGAGGTCTGTACCTAGGCACAAAAATGGGTCAAATGGTGACCGATTGGGTCGTCTCGTGTACCAGACTGTCGGACGTTGGCGATTCATGAGATCCGGTTCCCTCAGGGGGATCTGGAACCAAAAACCGGCTGTGACAAGAATGGGTCGCCTGAGATTCGAACTCAGGACCAATCGGTTAAAAGCCGAGTGCTCTACCGCTGAGCTAGCGACCCGCGCCCTTGGGCACTTATGGAACGTATCACCCAGGGGCGACCTCCACCAAGGGTGCCTAGGCAGCCGTGAGAATGGCCTAACAACGGGCCGCAGCGGATGAGCGTCTTTCCCTGGCCAAAACCCCAGATCCACGCTGAGGCCTGGGTGGCTGAAACGGCCGTGGTGATTGGCGATGTGCAGCTAGCGGCAGGAGCCAGCCTCTGGCCCACTGCCGTCGCCCGCGGCGACGTCAGTTCGATCGTGGTGGGTGAGGGCAGCAACGTGCAAGACGGAGCCGTGCTGCATGGCGACCCCGACCAGCCTGTGAGCATCGGCGCCGATGTGACCATCGGCCATCGGGCTGTGGTGCATGGCGCCACCCTGAAAGACGGCTGCCTGATCGGCATCGGCGCCATCGTGCTCAATGGCGTCACCGTGGGAGAGGAGGCACTGGTGGCCGCCGGATCGGTGGTGACACGGGACGTACCAGCTGGAACTTTGGTTATGGGAGCCCCGGCCCAGGCGAAGCGAGAGCTCACGGCTGAGGCCCGGGCCGAGCAGCGCCAGCATGCCCGCCGCTACCGCCAGCTCGCCGATGCCCATGCCCAGTTCCATGCCCAGGCGAACGGATGACGACAGATCCCGCGCTGGATGGGCGAATCTCGAGGTTCATTCCTTAAGATCACTAAATCTTGTTTGGCTTCCCATGGACGGTCGGCTGATTTTGGTGGTTGCTCCGATCCTGCTCGCCGCGAGCTGGGCCGTCTTCCATATCGGCCGTGCCGCCGTGGGACAGCTGCAATTGCTACTCAAGCGCGCCCGCGCCTGAGCATTTGGGCTCTGAGCTGCTCGTTATCGGTGCTGGCCTGGCGGGTACGGAAGCCGCCTGGCAGATCGCTCAAGCTGGTCTTCCGGTCCGGTTGGTGGAAATGCGGCCAGTGCGCCGCAGCCCAGCCCACCACAGCTCGGAGTTTGGCGAGCTTGTCTGCAGCAACAGCTTCGGCGCCCTAAGTAGCGATCGGGCCGCAGGCCTGCTTCAAGAGGAATTGCGGCGCTTGGGTTCGATGGTGATTCGCACCGCCGACGCCCACGCCGTGCCTGCAGGCGGCGCCCTTGCCGTTGATCGCGGCCGCTACAGCGCCGCCCTCACCGCCGCCCTCGAACAGCACCCGTTGGTGACGGTGGAGCGGCGCGAGCACACCGAGCTGCCCGGCCCCGGTGAGATCGCCGTGCTGGCCACTGGCCCGCTCACGAGCGAGCCCCTGGCGGAGCAGCTGCGGGAATTCACGGGCCGGGCCGACTGCCACTTCTTCGATGCGGCCAGCCCGATCGTCGAGGGCGAAAGCATCGATCTGGGCGTGGCCTTTCGCGCCTCCCGCTACGACAAGGGCGATGCCGACTACATCAACTGCCCGATGGACCGGGAGCAATTTCTTGCCTTCCGGCAGGAGCTGCTAAGCGCCGAGCAGGCCGAGCTCAAGGACTTTGAGCAGGAGAGCGCTCACTTCTTCGAAGGCTGCCTGCCGATCGAGGAGCTGGCCCGCCGCGGCGAAGACACCATGCGCTACGGCCCACTCAAGCCGATTGGGCTCTGGGATCCCCGCTGGGGCGACCTCAATGATCGCGATGTGCGCCACGCCAAGCGGGCCTACGCGGTGGTGCAGCTGCGCCAGGAAGACAAGGACGGCCGCCTTTGGAACCTGGTGGGCTTCCAGACCAACCTGAAATGGGGCGAGCAGAAACGGGTGCTGCGGCTGATCCCCGGGCTTGAAAACGCGGAATTCGTGCGCTTCGGCGTGATGCACCGCAACACCTTCCTGGAATCGCCCCAGCTGCTCGATGCCACCCTGCAGTTCCGCAGCCGCCCCAGCCTGCTGGCAGCGGGCCAGATCACCGGCACCGAGGGCTACGCAGCCGCAGTAGCCGGCGGCTGGCTGGCTGGCACCAACGCCGCCAGACTGGCCTTGGGCCTGGAACCCCTGAGCCTGCCCAAAACCACGATGCTGGGCGCCCTCAGTCACTTCATCGCCGAAGCTCCCAGCAAGAAGTTCCAGCCCATGCCGCCCAACTTCGGCTTACTGCCCGAGCTAGCCGAACGCGTCCGCGAGAAACGGGCCCGCTATGGCGCCTACCGCGACCGGGCCCTACTGGATCTTGAGCCTTTCACTCGGCCCCTACAACTGCACGGCGCCAGGGCCACTGCCTAGGGTCGCAGCAGCTTCTCCAGCCCAACGGTGACCAGCAACCCTGCCCCCATCTGGGATGTGATCGTGATCGGGGCCGGCGTTGGTGGCCTGGTCACCGCTTCCCAGCTGGCCGCCAAGGGAGCAAAAGTGCTGGTTCTGGAGCGCTACTTAATTCCGGGGGGCTCCGGCGGCAGTTTCAAGCGCGAGGGCTACACGTTTGATGTGGGCGCCTCGATGATCTTTGGCTTCGGCGAGAAGGGGCACACCAACCTGCTCACCCGGGCCCTGGCCGATGTGGGCCAGCACTGCGTCACCATTCCCGATCCAGCCCAGCTCGAATACCACCTGCCCGGCGGGCTGAATGTGGCGGTGGACAGGGATTACGAGCAGTTTCTGGCTGATCTCAGCGCCCTGTTTCCCCACGAGGCCAAGGGCATCCGCGCCTTCTACGACACCTGCTGGCAGGTATTCCGCTGCCTCGATGCGATGCCCCTGCTGTCGCTGGAGGATCCGGCCTACCTGGCCAAGGTGTTCTTCAAAGCACCCCTGGCCTGCCTGGGCCTAGCCCGCTGGCTGCCGGTGAACGTGGGCGATGTGGCGCGGCAGCACATCAGCGATCCGGCCCTGCTCAAGTTCATTGACATGGAGTGCTTCTGCTGGAGCGTGATGCCCGCCGATCTCACGCCGATGATCAATGCGGGCATGGTGTTCTCCGATCGTCATGCCGGCGGTATCAACTACCCCAAAGGGGGCGTTGGTGTGATCTCGGCAAAGTTGGTTGCGGGATTGGAGAGCCATGGCGGCGCGATTCGCTACAAGGCGCGTGTGACCCAGGTGCTGCTGGAGAACAACACCGCGGTGGGGGTGAAGCTGGCCAGTGGTGAGGAGCTGCGGGCCCGCCGGGTGGTGAGCAACGCCACCCGCTGGGACACCTTTGGTGCTCTGGTGGATGCCGCCCACACCCCCAAGGCCGAAACCACCTGGCGGCGCCGCTACAAGCCCTCCCCCTCCTTTCTCTCCCTGCACCTGGGCATCGATGCCCAGATCGTGCCCCAGGCTTACCACTGCCACCACCTGCTGCTGGAGCGCTGGGAGGAGATGGAGGCCGAGCAGGGGGTGGTGTTCGTGTCGATGCCGACCCTGCTGGATCCGGAGCTGGCCCCGGCAGGGCGCCACATCGTGCATGCCTTCACCCCCAGCTCCATGGAGCACTGGCAGGGGCTGACGCCAGCGGCCTATCGCGCCAAAAAACAGGCGGATGCCGACCGGCTGATCGGCCGGCTCGAAGCGATCCTGCCCGGCCTCAGCGGCGCTATTAGTCACCGCGAAGTCGGCACACCGCGCAGCCACCGGCGCTTCCTGGGCCGCATGGGCGGCAGCTACGGGCCTATCCCCGCCCTGCGCCTGCCGGGGCTGCTGCCGATGCCCTTCAACCGCACCGGCATTTCGGGGCTCTACGGCGTGGGCGACTCCTGTTTCCCAGGCCAGGGCCTCAATGCGGTGGCCTTCAGTGGCTTTGCCTGCGCCCACCGCATCGGCGCCGACCTGGGACTCAACCCATGGGCGTTGCCAGATTGAGCTGGCGGTAAACCGTGCTGAGGCCCCGCAGGATGAATTCCACACCGATTGCCAGGGTGAACATGCCCATCACCTTGGTAAACACACTCAGGCCCACATCGCCGACGAGCCGGACGATGCGAGCACTGAAGCTGAAGACCACAAAGTTCACCACCACCAGAGCCCCAATCGCCGCAACCAAGGCCGGCACCGTTCCCGAACTCTGCGCCTGATAGGAAAACAAAATCACGGCGGAAAAGGTGCCTGCACCCACCGTGAGTGGCAGGGCAATGGGCACTACGGCGAAGCCGTAAGTATGGGCATCGTTGCCCAGATGGGCTGTCTCAGTGCCGGCAGCAACCGCTTTGATTTCGACGTTATCGGGCTGGCGAGATTTAATCATGTCGAACCCCAAAGCAGCCAGCAGCAGCCCGCCGGCAATCTGGAAGGAGCTGATCGAGATACCGAAGAAGCCGAGAATCGCCGGCCCCAGCAGCAGAAACAGCAGCAACATCGCCAGGCAGGCGCCACTGCTGATCAAGATGATGCGCCGCACCTTTGTCCTTGGCAGGCCGCGGCTATGGGCAAGAAAGGCGCCCAAAGCCGACACGTTGTTGCCAATAGCCAGCAAACCAAGCAGGTAGTGCTGAACCGAGCCTTGGGCAATAACCAAACCCTGCTCCCCTAATGGTGAAAAGCCTGCTCGGCGACATCCGGCGCCAATAGGGGCCCGGGTAGCCGTTCAAACCAATCGACGGCCCGGCGGATGTCCTCCAGCAGTTGATCGGCCATATCGCGACTAAAACCTGCCCGCACCACAAAGCGCAAAACGGCGAGCGAGGCACAATCGGCAGGCATGGTGTAAGCAGGCACAAGCCAGCCCCGTTCACGCAACTTGTCAGAGAGCTGAAACACCGTCCAGTTGGTTACGGCTGGATTCAACTTCAGGGCAAACACAGGCAGCTGGCCGCGGGGATGGCTCACCAGCTGCAGGGGCGCCAGCTCAGCTAGGCCATCAGCCAGCTCACAGGCGATCGCTTCCAGCATGCCCATGCGCTGGGCATATCCCGCCCGACCCAGATGCAGAAAGTTGAAATACTGCGCCACCACCTGAGCCCCGGGGCGGGAGAAATTCATGCCAATGGTAGGCATTTGGCCACCCAGATAGTTGACATTGAAGCGCAACTCCTCGGGCAGTAACGACTGCTCACGCCACAACACCCAGCCAACCCCTGGCAAGACACCTCCATACTTATGACCACTGGCATTAATCGAATGCACCCGGGGTAGGCGAAAATCCCAAACCAGCTCCGGTGAATTAAACGGCGCCACAAATCCTCCCGAAGCCGCATCCACGTGCATCGGGATATCGAGACCGGTGCGTTCCTGCAGCCCATCTAGGCAGCGGTGAATCTCGGCGATGGGCTCATAACTGCCGTCGAAGGTGCTTCCCAGAATCGCCACCACAGCGATGGTGTTCTCATCGCAATGGGCGGCAGCCTCCTCGCCGGTGAGATGGAGCCGCTCGGGGGTGATCGGCACCAGCCGGGGCTCCACATCGAAGTAGGCGCAAAACTTGTCCCAGCAAATCTGCGTGTTTGTGCCCATCACCAGATTAGGGCGCCGATCATCGAGGCCAGTGGCACGTCGCTTCTGGCGCCAATGCCACTTGAGCACCATGCCCCCCAGCATGCAGGCCTCGCTTGATCCTGTGGTGGAAGTGCCGATCGCCTGATCGGGATATTCGGCATTCCAGAGATCAGCCAGGATGTGCAGACAGCGCTCCTCCAGCTCTGCCGTTTGAGGATATTCATCCTTATCGATCATATTTTTTTCGGCGCACTCCTGCATAAGCTGCAGCGCCTCGGGCTCCATCCAAGTGCCCACAAAGGTCGCCATGTTCAGGCGGGCATTGCCATCGAGCATCAGGTGATCGTGCACCAGCTGATAAGCCAGATCCGCTTCTAGCCCTTCCTCTCCCAGCCGGTCGCGGGGAATCTGGGCTGGCAGATTGCGCAGCTGCAGACGATGGCCCAGCTGCGATTCCAGATTCAACTGAGGGGAACGATTGCGCTGGATCACCAAGCCAAACCAATGCCAAGGAGACCCAAGCTAAGTCTGGCAACCAACAGCGACACGCCTGGCCTCCATAAACTGGCTCTACAACGTCAGCGATTCCCCACTTCCATGGCCAGCGCCCCTACCCCCAGCTCCGCCGAGCTGGCCAGCTACCTCGAGCAGCGCGGTGAACTAAGCAAGCCATGGATGCTGCAGCTGCTGCGGCTCACCAAGCTCAAGGAGGCAAAAGACAGCATGGAACCAGACGCCTACATGGCCAGCCTGCAGGAGGCCCACGCCGATCTGATGCGACTTGGCGAATTCTGGAAAGGTCGCGAGCAGGAAGTGTTCAGCGGTCGCTACCAGCCAGCGGCCCTGATCGAACCCCTACCCGGTTCCCCAGAAGATCGATGAGTGGCGCCTTGACTACATCTAGCGACCGCTTCCCGATGGCTGCGCTGATCCGCTATACGTTGATCGCGCTTTATCTGGCCATGGTGGCTCCGTTACCATTTTTGGCCCCAGCTGAACTCAAACTCCTGCTGTGGCTAGCGCTGCCCCTGGGCCTTGGCCTGGTAGTAGCCGCCACCAGCGAAGCCGTCGAGCTAGACACCAATGGCATTCGGGTTGGCCATCCCAGCTGGTGTGCCTGGCTGCTGCGCCGCGGCTGGAGCCTGCCTTGGAAATCCATCAGTGGGCTCACACCAGTCGCTACAAGCCAGGGGGGCAGGGTCTTTTACGTGAGGGGAGAAGACGGATCGGCCTACCTGCTGCCGCAACGGGTTGCAGCCTTCGAGCAGTTTCTGGGCCGCTTCAGCCAGGAAACAGGTCTGAACGTCAGCTCAATCTGCCGTATTAGCCCCCCCTGGACATACCAGCTTCTGGCCGGACTCAGCACCACAATGTTGCTTGGAGAGCTGGTATGGGCATTTAAGCCAGGGAATTGATGGGCTGGCGTGCTGGTTCTTCCAAACCTGATGCTTCCGGCAGAGCCTCCAAACTGAAGCGGTAGCCCTGTTGACGCATTGTCTCAATACCGCCGCCTTCGCCTAGGCCGGCCTGCTCAAGCTTGCGTCGCAATGTCAACACCTGGGTGTCGACCGAGCGGGGGCCGCCGCTGAAAGGAGGCCAAGCCATGCGCAACAGCTCCTGACGACTGCGCACAACACCAGGGGGCATCAGCAGGGCGCAGAGCAAGGCAAATTCCCGTGGGCTCAGTTCCACCGGCTGATCGCGCAGGGTCACCTGGCGCAGCAAAACATGCACTTCAAGCGGACCCACGCACACCCGCTCCTGCAGGCCGGTGCCGCTGCGGCGAAGCAGGGCACGGCAGCGGGCGGCGAGTTCTTCCAAGCCGAAGGGCTTACGCAGCACATCATCTGCGCCAGCATCGAGCAAGGTCACTACAGGTTCGGATCCGGTGCGGGCCGTGAGCACCATCACTTGGCAGCGCAACTGGGCAGCCAGACGAAGGGCCGAACTCTCATCGAGCAGCTCAGCACTGATCAGCAGATCGGGCGATTGGTCTTGGCACACTTCCAAGGCTTCCCTAGCCGTGGCTACCGCTGCGGCTAGATGGCCGTCCTGCCGCAACCGCTGGGCTAACACCGTGCGCAGGGTGGCATGGGGATCAACCACCAGGACACGCTGGGGCTGGCTTCCAACCTGGTCAGCGGACGCAGGGGCCGTCAGTGGCGGGTGAGAAGAGCTGATGGAGACCACTCATGTGTTGGATTCACCTTAACGGCAGTTGCAAGGGCATCCGCGTATCAGGGGCTGCGTTTGTGTGGACACCCCCAACTGGGCGGAGACCACCCAATCGCAGCCCCTGGCCTAAAGGGGCAAAATGGGGATACGCCCTATGACCCAATGACTTCGCTTCAGCACCCAGACGCCATCCGCCATTTCCAATCGCTTTGCGATGCCTGCCAAGAACTTGCCCATCGCTTCCACAGCCCAGGGGAGCTGCGGCTTTACGCAGATGGCTACATCCACGCCCTGCGCCGCACAGCGGTGCTTGATCCGATCTCCCAGCGGCGCTTAGAGGAGCTAACTGACCGCTGGATTCGAGATCCTTCCAGCTTTGTGGGTCCCGATGGTGACCCTCGCAGCCTTTACGAAAGCGAGCGCTACTGACTCACTGAGTGGCTAGCTGCCCTTTTCAGCTAGCGAGGGCCACTTCCAGCTTCTCGCGCAACTCACCGGAGTTGTACATCTCGATCAGGATGTCGGAGCCACCGATGAATTCCCCTTTCACGTACACTTGGGGAATCGTGGGCCAGTCAGAAAATGACTTGATGCCATTACGGATCTCGGCATCTGAGAGCACGTCGAAGGTTTCAAATGGCACCCCAACCGAGTGCAGGATCTGCACGACGTTGTTGGAGAAACCGCACTGGGGCATCAGCTTGTTGCCCTTCATAAAAACGAAGACCGGGCTGGTGGCCAGGAGTTCTTCGATGCGTTGGCGGGTAGTGGCGTCCATGGACTCAGGCGGGGGATGATGTTTGAAGGGCTAGGGCGTGAATTGCTTCGCTGGCCAATTCTTGGCGCAGGGCGCCATAAACGAGCTGATGCTGTTTGACTCTGCTCAACCCGTCGAAAGCCGCTGAGATCACCGTGACTTGCAGGTGATCACCACCGCCGGTGAGGTCTTCGACCTCAACCTGGGCATCGGGCATGGCCAGGGAGATGGCGGCCTTCACCTGGTCGGTAGACACCATCGAACAGATAACGCGGCTGATGCAGGGAATCTAGAGGTCAGTTGCCGGGGGTTGCCGCGGCGCCTGCCGTGTATGGCGTGGCGGCGAAGCCGATCTCCACCAGGCTCTGAAAAGCCTTACGCCCCTCGGGGCTAGCCGGGGTCATCACCTTCACCACCTCCACAAGCAGAGGCACCGCCACCTCAGGCTGGTTCTGACGCCGGAACAAGGCCGCCAAGCGCAGGTTTGCCTGGGCCATGGTTTCCAGCGCGTCGCGCCCTTTCTGGTCCATCTCCCGGGGGATGCGGGCATCTAGTCCCCGGAAGGAGCCGCTCAGATCGCGGTAAAACCCCAACAGCCGGCGGCAGGCATCCCTTGCCTGGTCATAAAGTCTGCGCGCTTCGGTGAGATCGCCCTTGGCAACAGCAGCATCACCTCGCACCAACAGGGCTCGTACCCCTTCAAGATTAAAAGGACTACCAGAAGACTCCAGTGCCTTCTGGGGCTCCTGCTGGGCGAGCACCGCGGAGGGAGCCAGGGGTGCAGCGAGGGCCACAAGGGCCAGGACGGAACCGCAAACCAAGCGGGATGGCCTTCGCACAACCAGCATTCAGATTAAAAACAACTCTAGGGGGCCAAGCCAAGGGCTCCTATGGCCCGGTTTTCGACCACGGCCATGGCGGCGGCCAAGTGGTCTGTGAGAGCACTTGCCGCCTGCCTTCCTTGGCCCTCCAGCCTGAGCGGAGCACCGAAACAGAGCACGGCAGCATCGCCGCGGCGGGGCGGCCGGTGGCCGTAGGCGATGCCCACCGGCACCACGGGCACCGCCACACCCTGACCAGCCGCCAGTAGGGCCAGGCGGGCGAGGCCCTGATGTAGCTGCAGCTGGGTCGCCTCCCGCACGATGCGGCCCTCTGGAAACACCACCAGCTGCTCACCGGCGGCAAGCAAGTCAATGGCGTAGCGCATGCTGGCCAGGGAGGGGCGGCCCTGACTTACAGGGAAGCAGCCGAGCCGGTGCAAAAACCAGCCCTGCAGCCCGCGCATCTCATCGACCGTGACCATGAAGCGGCAATCCCTGCCGGTGATGCGGCGGCCAGCGGCGTAAGGCAGCAGCAGGGCATCCCAGCGGGCCCGGTGGGTTGGGGCCAGAAGCAGGGGGCCCCTCCGAGGCAGGTGTTCGCTGCCAAGCACCCGAACCCCACGAAAAAACAGCCGCAGGGCGATGTCCTGGCTAGCGACCATGGCAAAAGGAGCCAGCCAAGGGCTGATGCCGTTGCAGAGCCCCTGTTCCCGTGAGCAGGGTGACTGAACGGACAACTCCGATGGGCCGGATTGGACCGCCAACAACCGGTTAAGAGCGAGCAAGCTCAAAGTTAGGAGCTACGCAATGGGGCTTGGCCTTGCCTCGGGCAGTTGGGCCGGCGTCCAGAGCCAGCGCTGGGTTGGGTATCCATAGGATTTCCGCGGGAGCACCCCCCGCAAATCACCCCCCTGCCATGGCCAGCCTCGGCGTCAACATCGATCACATTGCCAATGTGCGCCAGGCCCGCCGCACCGTGGAGCCCGATCCCGTCAGTTATGCGCTACTCGCCGAGTTGGGCGGCGCCGACGGCATCACGGTGCACCTGCGGGAAGACCGGCGCCACATTCAGAACCGCGATGTGGAGCTGCTGCGTCAAACCGTGCGCAGCCGGCTCAACCTGGAGATGGCGGCCACAGCTGAGATGGAGGCGATCGCCCTACGGCTCAAGCCCGACATGGTGACCCTGGTGCCGGAGAAGCGCCAAGAGATAACCACCGAGGGCGGCCTGGACGTGGCCGGCCAGCAGGAGGCCCTCACCGCCCTGGTGGGCAAGCTGCAGGGAGCCGGCATTGGCGTGAGCCTGTTTGTGGACGCCGAGGCGAGCCAGCTGGAGGCCTGCCGCGCCAGCGGCGCCCGCTGGGTGGAGCTGCACACCGGCGCCTACGCCGAAGCCAGCTGGAGTTTGCAGCCAGCCGAGCTGGCCCGGCTCACGGAGGGGAGCTTCATCGCCCGCAGCCTCGGGCTGCGGGTAAATGCCGGCCACGGCCTCACCTACCAAAACGTGGAGCCCATCGCCGCCATCGAGGGCATGGAGGAGCTCAACATCGGCCACACGATCGTGGCTCGGGCCCTGGCGGTGGGCCTGGAAGAAGCTGTTCGGCAGATGAAGGCGCTGATACAGAATCCGCGCCGCGATCCCCTGTTCGGCAGCCGCCAGCTATGAGCACTTATCACTTCATCGCCGCCAGCGAAGCGTTCCTCACCGTCGAGGAGCCCCTTGAGGAAGTATTGCGGGAAAGGGTGCGCCACTACGGAGAACAGGGCAAGGAAATCGACTTCTGGCTGGTGAAACGGCCAGCCTTTCTCGATGCACCCCAACTCGAACCGATCGGCAGCGCCGTGCCGCGGCCGGCGGCGGCGGTGCTGTCCACCGATGAGAAATTCATCACCTTTTTGAAGCTGCGCCTGGAATTCGTGGCCGTGGGCCGCTTTGAGGCGCCCAGTGCCTCCATCCCCGACGCCCTCGCCAGCGCGCCCTAAAACAGCCCCAGGAAGCGTTTGCGCGGCCCTTCATCGGAGGCTCCTTGGCCGCCATCCTGTTGGTAGCGAGGCTTGTTGTCGCCAATGGTGAGCAGGGCTTCCTTGTTTTTCCACCAGACCCAATCGCGGATTGGGGGCGTATTGGCAAGTTGCTGGCGGCTGAGCCCTAGGCCGAGCTTGGCGGAGGCAGCGAGCAGAACGTCGAGCATCTCCTCACCGTTGCCGCAGCGGGCCAAGGCCTCATTGGTGCGCTTAGCGCCATTGAGGGCCTTTACCAGGGCGTTTACCCGCTGGACCACCGACAACGACGCTGGATTCATCGGGGCTGGCACTGGCTTTGGGCGACCGTACCAGCGCTGGCCGGTCGACGGCGGTAGCTGGGGGGCTGACAAGGAGCCGCTGGGCAGGCAAGACTGGAACTAACGCGATGGACTGATGACGTCCCCTTCACGTTCCTGCCACCACTGGGTGATCGGGGACGTCCACGGCTGTGCCGACGCGCTGGAGCGGCTGGTAGCTCGTCTGCCAGCCGGCGACAAAATTGTGCTTTGCGGTGATGTGATCAACCGCGGCCCCCAGATTCTCCGCACCATGGAGCTGGCCTGGGGCCTGGTGAGCTCCGGCCGGGCCATCTGGCTGCTGGGAAATCACGAAGCCGACCTGGTGGCTGCCCTACGGCAGGGCGACTGGACCGCTCAACGGGCCTTGGCCGGCTGCGACACCTATCGCCAGCTCGGCGACCACCACTGCCGCATCTGGCAGGAGCGGCTGGAGCAGCTGCCCCGCACCTACGCCGGCGAAGGCTGGCTCGCCACCCACGCTGGCTTCAATCCCGACACCTGGGAACCCGACCTCAGCATCCGCATGCCCTTCTGGCAGGCCTACGACGGTCGCTTCGGTGAGGTGGTGATCGGCCACACCCCCGGGCCCCAGGTGCGTCGCCTCGGCCAGATCGTGATGGTGGATACCGGAGCCTGCTACGGCGGCCAGCTTTCGGCCTACTGCCCCGAAACCGGAGCCATTCAGGCCGTTTACGGCTTGCAAGAGCGCCGGCTTTCCTCCTTGCGCCAGGAGCTGGCAGGCTGCCTGCCTTGATGATCCACCGCTGAGCATCTGTTTTGCTCACAGTTTTCCGGGGCAACCGGGCCGAACACCTAGCCGAACTCCTGGCCGCCCAGTTGCTGCTCACACCTCCAGGGCCGCTCGAGACGGTGCAGGTGGTGGTGAATACCTGGCCCACCAGCCGCTGGCTTGGTGAACAGCTGGCCGTGGGACTCGGTGGCATCGCCGCCAACATCCGCTACCCATTTCCTGGCAGCCAGCTGCGCCAGATCGTTAATGGAGTGCTGGGCGAAACTGGCGCAGACCAGGATCCCTGGCGTGCCAGCCAGCTGGTGTGGCCCGTGCTGGAGCTGCTGCCCCAGCTGGTGGAGCAGCCAGAAGCTGCCTCGCTTAAGCACTGGCTAGGCCGCTACCCCCAGCACGGCAGCAAGCTTGAGCTGGCCCACTGGCAGCTGGGCCGCAGCATCGCCGATGCCCTAGACGACCTTGCCCTATATCGCCCTGAGCTGCTGGCAGCCTGGTGGTGTGGGGAGGACGGCCCACCCCTGCCGCCGGAGCAGGAGTGGCAGCGGCTGCTGGTGGGGCGGCTACGGGAGCGCCTGGGGGTGAAGCCCTTCGGCCTGCAGGTGCTGGAGGCCATAGCCCAGTTGCAGATCAAGGCGCCGCCGACCGGCAGCCTGCCCGATCCCCTGCGCCTGTTTGGGCTCAGCAGCCTGGCGCCGATCCAGGTGCAGCTGCTGCAGGCCCTGAGCGTGCACACGAATGTGGACCTCTACCTGCTCACCCCCTGCCGCGACCTGTGGCAGCGCTGCACCAGCCGCCGCCAACTGCTCAGCGATGCGATCGCGCTGCAGCAGCCCCTTGATGGCGACTGGCTGCTGCAGGCCCCGGGCCTGGAGGCCCGTTTCGGCCGACTCGGCGGCGAGTTTCAGCAGTTGCTCGAAGGCAGCGGCGAGAGCCTCCAGGGCCAGTGGCAGGAAAAGGATTTGTTTGTGGCCCCGGCCAGCAGCCATCGGGGCCAGGGGCCAGCGCCCCTGCTGCATCAGCTGCAGCAACAACTGGCGGATCCGGCTGCCCAACCCCTGCTGCAGCGGGCACCGGCAGACAGCTCCCTGGAGTTCCACCGCTGTCCCGGCCCCCTGCGCCAGGTGCAGGTCGTGCGGGACCGCATCCTGCAGCTGCTGGCCGCCGATCCCACGCTCCAGCCCCGCGATGTGCTGGTGATGACGCCTCAGGTGGATGGCCTAGCGCCTTTGGTGGCTGCCGTATTTGGCGATCAGGAGGCCACTGGGGTGCCCCTCAATTGGCGCCTCACCGACCGCAGCCAGCAGAGCGAAGCCAGCCTCAGCCGCAGCTTGCTGGAGCTGCTGCGGCTGGCGGGGGAGCGGCTCACCGCCTCCGCCCTGGAAACCCTGCTGGAGAGTCCGGCGCTGCAGGGGCATTTCCAGCTGAGCGGTGCCGAGATGGCGGCCCTGCATCCCCTGCTGCAGCGGGGCGGCTTCCACTGGGGCCTCGATGCAGAGGAGCGCGGCGGCCTGGGCAGCGGCAGCCTCAGCTGGGTGATCGATCGGTTGCTACTGGGCCTGGTGCTGCCCTGCGACCCCGGCCTGGCCCCGGCCGCTACCGCCCCCCTGGCCAGTGGCGAGAGCATCGAGCTGTTGGGCCGCTGGCTGCACCTGCTCACCCGGCTGCGCCACTGGCTGGTGGAGCTGCGGCGACCCCGCTGTTGCCTGGCCTGGAACAGCTGCCTGAGGACCCTGCTGAGCGACCTATTCGGCGACGGCGACCAGCTTGGCAACAACGCCCAGGACTGGGAGCTACCCCTGGTGCTAGCCGCCATTGACGACTGGCAGCAGGCCGCCGCCGGCTGCGACCTGGAGCTGGCCGCACCAGTGGTAGCAGCCGTGCTCGATGAGCGCCTGGCTGCGGATTCGGGCCGGTTTGGCCACCGCAGCGGCGCCCTCACCATCAGCGCCCTCGAGCCGATGCGGGCGATTCCCCATCGGGTGATCGTGCTGATGGGGCTGGATGCAAACGCCTATCCCCGTCAGAGCAAGCGGCCCGGCTTCCACCTGCTGGAGCAGCAGCGCCACCTCGGCGATCCCAACCCGGCCGACCAGGACCGCTATGTGCTGCTGGAGGCCCTGCTCTCAGCCCGCGACCATCTGCTGGTGACCTGGAGCAGCCGCGACCCCCGCAGCGGCGAAGAGCTGCCACCGGCCACACCGGTACGCCAGTGGCTCGAGTGGCTGCAGGGGCAGCTGCCTTGTCGCGGTAGCGACCTGGTGATCAGTCACCCCGCCAACCCCCTCGACCGGGCCAATTTCCAAGCCAGCGGCGAGCGGCCGCCCGCCAGCTGCGACGAGCGCCTGCTGAAGGCCCGCCTGCTGCTCGATCAACCCCTCCAGCAGAGTGGCGCACCGCAACCGCCCCGGCCCCTGGCGGCCAGCGAGCCCCCTAGCGCCCCCCCGTCCCAGCCCAGCGATGCCTACGGGGATCTGCGCGACTGGCTGCTTGCCCCCCAGGCCAGCTGGCTGGCTGAATTGGGGCTAAAGCCGCGGGAATGGGCCGACAGCCTCGACGACCTCGAGCCCCTCAGCCTCGATGAGCGCGGGCGGGCGCTGCTGCTGCGCCAGGCCCTCGAAAGCCCCAGCGAAGCAGGCCTAGATGGGGCCGCCGGCTGGCTGGCTCGCCACCGCGGCCAGGGCTTGCTGCCTCCTCTGGCGGCAGGCGAACTGGAGGCCGGCGGGCTCAGCCAGCGCTGGCGCAGCCTGCACGCCAGCCTCGAGGCCCTGGGCCCCGAGCGCCGCCAGCTGGCCCTCTGGCAAAACTGGCAGCAGGAGCTGCAGTGGCGGGGGAGCTCGGTGCTGGTGCTGCACACCGCCAAACCGCGCAGCCGCCACCGGCTGGAGCTGTGGCTGGCGCTGCTGCTGGCCGCCGCCGCCGACCAAGGGCCGCTGGATGGGGTGCTGGTGGCCCGGGGTGCCAAGGACTTCGGCGTGCAGTTGCGGCTGCAGGCGCCCCAGGTGGATAGCGCCCGGGCCGAACTACTGCGGCTGCTGGAGTTGCGCCAGCAGTGGCGCCAGAGCTGCTGGCCGGTGCCACCGGAAACCGGCTGGGCCCTGCTCGATAAGGGTGAAGCGCGGGCCATCGAAACCTGGGAGGGCGGTTTTCAGGTGCGCGGCGAACGGCTTGATCCGGAGCAGGCCCTCTGTTTCGGATCCGAGCTCAGTGGCGCCACCCTGTTGGCCAGCGGTGAGCTAGCCGCCCGGGCTGGGGAGCTACTTGGTCCGATGCGGGAGCGGTTGATATGAGCCCAGCTGCCGGCAGCGATCAGGCCTTAACGCCAGAACAACCATTTGCTGCCAATGCCTTTCCCCTGGATCCCGGGCTGCGGCTGCTAGAGGCCAGCGCCGGCACCGGCAAAACCTTCGCCCTGGCCCAGTTGGTGTTGCGCTATGTGGCCGAGGCCGAGCTAGGGCTGCGCCAGCTGCTGGTGGTGACCTTCACCGAGGCCGCCGCCGCCGAACTGCGCGATCGCATCGGCCAGCGCCTGCAGCGGGCCCTGGCCGGCCTGGAAAATCCAGATCTGGAGCAGCCCGATCCCACCCTGGCCGCCTGGCTGGAGCAGCAACGACCGCGGGCCGAAAAGTTGCGGGCCCGGCTGCTGCTGGCCCTCGAAGAGCTGGATGCCGCCGACATCACCACCATCCACGGTTTCTGCCGCCGCACCCTGCAGCGCCACGCCTTGGAAGCGGGCCTGCCACCGGAGCTGCAGCTCGAAACCGACAAGGGAACCCTGGTGCGCCAGGTGGCCCATGACTACTGGCAACAGCAGGTGCTGCCCCTGCCCAGTCACCTGCTGGCCGGGCTGCAGCAACAGGTTCGCGGCCCCGAAAGCCTCGAAGGCCTGCTGCGCCAGCTCGATGGCGATCCAGCCCTAGGCCTGGATTCCCTGCCGGCAACGCTGCGGGCCGACGCCCCCTTGGCGCCCCAGCTCGAGGCCCTGTGGAGCGAGGCGTGGCACAACTTCCAGCAGCTCTGGGCAAGCCACGGCCAAGCCCTGGAGGCCGGCTTTTGCGCCGCAGCTAGCCAATGGCGCGGCCAGGGCTTCAAAGCCACCAGCCCCTACGTCCCCAAACCCACCAAGGACCGCTGCGGCCTGGTGCGGGGCTGGATCGCCGCCCAAGCCCCCGGCGGCGACTACGGCGCCACGGCAGGCAGCCAGGGCGGAGCCCAAGGCCTGCTACGCGATTACTTCCACCCCGGCGCCTTTCTCAAAGTGGCCCGCAGCCTCGAGCCTGGCGACCAGGAAGGCCCCGGACCCTCCCTGCCCGAACGCCCCCTGCAGGAGGCGATCGCCCAGGTTTTGGATGGACCGGCTGAAGCCCTGCTTCTGCATGCCTGCCACTGGGGCCGGGCCGAGCTGGGCCGGCGGCGGCGCCAGAGCGGAAGGCTGGGTTTCGCCCAACTGCTGGAGGGTCTCGATCCGGGCGAGCAGGCCACTACCCCCCTGCTAGAGGCGGTGGGAGCCCGCTATGCCGTTGCCCTGATCGATGAATTCCAGGACACCGATCCGATCCAGTGGCGCATCCTGGCGCGGGCCTTCCAGCCTGAGCGGCACCGACTGGTGATGGTGGGTGATCCCAAGCAGGCGATCTATCGCTTCCGCGGCGGCGACCTGCGCACCTACCTGCAGGCCCGTCAGGCCGCCGCCAGCTTCGGCGGCATCAGCAGCCTCCGCGACAACTACCGCTCCAGCGAGGCCCTGGTCGCCGGCCTCAACGGCCTGATGGGGCCGGGGCTGCGCCGAAGCGACCTGGCCGTACCGGAGGTGCACCCCCAAGCGACCGACACCAAACTGCTCCTACCGGCCGGCCAGCACCCCCTGCAGCTGCTCTGGCTCGGCGGCAGCCGCCTGGCTGGTGAGAAACCACCCAGCCGCAGCGCCCTGGAGCGGCAACTTCCCGACCAGATCGCCTGCTTCAGCGCCGAATTGCTCAACCAGGGGCTGATGCAACAGCGGGGCGAGCAGCACCAGCCCCTTTGCCCCAACGACCTATGCGTGCTGGTGGGCACCCACCGTCAGGCTGAAGCGCTGCGCGCCGCCCTCGATCGCTGCGGCATAGCCAGCAAGCTGGTGAGCCAGGGGGATGTGTTTGAAAGCGCCGGCGCCTCGGCACTACAACGGCTGCTCGATGCCCTGGCCGAACCCGGCCGGACCCAGCGCCTGCGGCTGCTGGCCGCCTCTCCCCTGCTGGGCTGGAGCGCGGAGCAAATCGCCTCCGCCAGCCCCGAAGCCTGGAGCAACCTGGCTGCGCGCCTAGCCCAGCTGGCCGTTGAACTACCCCGCCGCGGCCTGCTTGGGGTGCTGGCGAGCCTGCTGGAGCAAAAGGGGCTGGCCCAGCTATCCCTTGGCGGCCGGCTGCTGGCGGATTTGCAGCAGTGCGGTGAATTGGTGGCCGTGCGGCTCCATGCCGACCAACTGGGTCCCGCAGCGGCAGCCGACTGGCTGCGGCGCCTGCGGCTCGATCCCGACCGGGACATCCCCGACGCCCACCAGCCCCACAGCGACGTGGTCGATGAGGCCGTATCGGTGCTGACGGTGCACCGCAGCAAGGGTCTGGAATATCCAGTGGTGATCTGTCCCTACCTTTGGCAGGCAGGCGCTGAGAGCCGCAGCGGCCAGTCCATCGGCGTGCGCTGGCACCCGGGCGGCCCTGAAGGCGGGCAGCCCGAAGCCGTGCTCGACCTACACCTAAACAACAACTGGGGCCCGGGCCAGGGCGCCAGCCAGCAGCAGCTTGGGGCCGAGCTGCAGGAGCGCGAGCGACTGGCCTACGTCGCCGCCACCCGGGCCAAGCTGCTGCTGGTGCTGGCCTGGGGCCCGGTCTTGGGCCAGCAGGGCAATCCGCTGCACCCCTGGCTGTTCGACCAGGAGCCCCCCCCCGCCAGCGACCACGACCCCTACAGCGGCCGCAGTGATGCGGAGTGGCGCGAGCGGCTGGAGCAGGCAATCGCCCGCCGCCAGCTGCCCCTCACCCTGGTGCAGCCCCCCGCCAGCGGCCAGCGCAGCCAGCTAAAACCAGGCCCGACAGCAGCTGGCCTATCCCTGCAGCGGGGCCCCGTACCCAGCCATGGCTTCGACAGCAGCTGGGGCCGCAGCAGCTACACCAGCTGGACCCAGGGCAGCCACAGCGCCGCCCCCGCAGCCGTGGAGGAGGGCCGCGAAACCGATGCCATCGTCACCGAACTCGAGGCATTGGCATCACCCGGCGCCTGGCCCCAGGACAGCCCTCTGGCCCCCTTCCCCCGGGGCGCCCAGGCCGGCGACTGCCTGCACCGCATCCTTGAGCAGCTCGACTACTGCCAACCCTTGGCAACCCAGGCCGAGCTGGTGGACCGGGAGCTGCAGCGGGCCGGTATCGCTGCCCAGCACGGCGAAGCGGTGCTAGTTGGGCTGGAGCAGCTGCTCCACACGCCCCTGGGCGGCCCCTGCAACGACTTCAGCTTGGCCCAGCTTGAGCGCGGCGGCCGCCTCAATGAGATGAACTTCGATCTGCCCCTCGGCCTGGTGCGCAGCCCAGACCTGGCGCGTCCATTTGCCGACCATCCCGAAGGCTGGTTTGGCAGCGCCTACGCCGAGCAGCTTGCCCAGCTGAAAGTGGAAAGCCGGGGCTTTCTCACCGGCTCGATCGACCTGGTATTTCGGCAGGGCGAGCGCTGGTGGGTGGCCGACTGGAAGAGCAACTGGCTGGGCGAGCGCGACGACCAGGGGCAGCCGCTGCACTGCGGTCCACGCCACTACGGAGCAGCAGCCATGGCAGAGCTGATGGCCGCCAACCACTACCCCCTGCAGGCCCACCTGTACCTGGTAGCCCTGCACCGCTACCTGCGCTGGCGCCTGCCCGGCTACCGACCCGAGCAGCACCTGGGCGGCTACGTCTACGTGTTCCTGCGCGGGGTGCCAGGACCCACCACGGCCAGCGCGGTGCCCGGCATGTTTGTCGAGCAGCCGCCCCTGGCCCGCCTGCTCCAACTGGACCAGGCCCTGGGGGGCACACCATGAGCATCCCCCCACCCCTAGAGCAACCCCGCTGGCTCCAGACCCTGGCAGCGGCACTGGCTGAAGCCCTGCCGCGGCTGCATGGCAGCAGCCCCGATCCCCTGCTGGCGGAACTGATCACTGACCTGGCTGCCGCCCTGGCGGAGGGTCGCCTGGAAATCAGCCTGCCCAGCGCCGAGCATCGCCGCGCCCTGGAGGCTTCACCCCTGGGCGCCGAGCCGGATGGTCCCCTGGTGCTGGAGGGCGACCGGCTGCTGTGGCGCCGCTGGCAGCGCCAGCGCCAGCAGGTGCTGCAGGCACTGATCGAGCGGGCCCAGTTGCAGCTCCCAGAGGCGAGCCCCGGCGCAAGCTGCAGCGACGGCCTGGATCCTGACCAGCAGCGGGCCGTCACGGCGGTGCTGCGATTCGGCCTGGTGCTGCTTGAGGGCGGTCCGGGCACCGGCAAAACCAGCACCGTGGCTCGCATGTTGGCGGCGGTGCTCGCCCAGCAACCAGACAGCCGCATTCAACTAGCAGCCCCCACGGGCAAAGCTGCTAGTCGACTGCGGGCAGCCCTAGCCAGCAACAGCCTGCAACTTCCCTGCAGCACCCTGCACCGGCTGCTGGAGAGCCGCGGCGAGCGCTTCGGCCGCAACCGCCAGCACCCCCTCGCCCTCGACCTGCTGGTGGTGGATGAGGTGTCGATGGTGGATCTGCCCCTGATGCAGGCCCTGCTGGAGGCCCTGCCCCCCAGCTGCCGGCTGGTGCTGGTGGGGGACGCGGCCCAGCTGCCACCGGTAGGCCCCGGGCCCGTGCTGCTGGAGCTGCAGGCACCCGAACGCCGCCAGGCCCTGGGCGACGCCGCCATCGAGCTGCGCACCACTTACCGCAACAATGGGGCCATCGCTGCGGTAGCAACCGCCCTACGGGAGGCTGAGCAGCCCCTCGAGGCCCTGCTCACACCCTTAGCCGCCGATGCCAATCTGCGCTGGCTGCCGGCCAACCCACGCCAGCTGCCAGCAGAGCTGCTGGCGCGACTGCGGCAGCACCAGCACCAGCTGCAGGAGTGCTGCCTGGCGGCCGATCTGGACGATCCCGCCGTCACCGCCAGCCTGCTGGCGGGCCTGAACAACTTCCTAGTGCTGACACCGCTGCGGCGGGGCCGCTGGGGGGTGGAGGCAATTCACCAGGCCCTGCTGGGGGAGGCGGCGGCCCGCTCGCCCCAGTTTTGGCCAGTGGGCACGCCCGTACTGTGCCGCCACAACCTCAGCGAACTGGGGCTCGCCAATGGCGACGTGGGGCTGGTGGTGGAAAGGGAAGGCAAGCGGGGGCGGGAACGCCGCCTGCTGTTTGCAAACCAGGGCGGTAGCGAGCCGCTCTGGATTCACCCGGCCCAGCTACCCGAAGCCGAGCCAGCCATGGCCCTCACGGTGCACAAGGCCCAGGGCAGTGAGGCCGAAGAGGTGTGGGTGCTGATGCCCGACATCGGCAGACCCCAACGGCGCCTGCTCTACACAGCCCTAACCAGAGCCAGACAGCGGGCCTGCCTGATCACCCCCTTGCGCAGCTCGGCGGCGGCTGCCAACCTGAATTGTGATCATTCCTGAGCCTCAAATTCCCGCCGGCCGGGTGCTACGCCCCTGGGGCTGGTATGAACAGCTGGCGTGCGGTGATGAATACCTGGTCAAGCGCCTACTGATCAACCGCGGCCAGCGGCTGAGCCTGCAGCGCCACCACCACCGCTGTGAGCACTGGGTGGTGGTGGCCGGCGACGGCGAACTGCAGGTGGGAGAGGAGGCCATCATCGCAACGGCAGGGACCAGCGTCTTCATCCCCCAAGGGGCAATTCACCGGGCCCAAGGAGGTCTGGCGGATCTGGAGATCGTGGAGGTGCAGCGGGGTAGCTTGCTGAGCGAGGCAGACATCGAGCGCCTGGCGGATGACTTCGGCCGGAAGTGAAGCGGATGGGGGAGGTGATAATATTTGTTTTCAGCCTTTTTCAAGGGCAGGGCAGTTTTGTTAATTGCGGGTCTGAACAACTGAACATCGGGTAAAGCAGTGCAGCTTCAGTTGCCCCGCAACGGCCCATCCGTTCAGTATTTTTAGGCTCCATTGGGTTTCTGCCGGCCTGCGTTCAAGGACTTCACCAAGCCCTGTTTAACCAGGCTATTTGCATCCCGTGACCGAACACGCCAACGGCAGCAGCTTTGCTTGCTCCGTCGACATCGACGCGCCCCTCGAAACAGCTGAAATCAACTCAGCTGAAAACATTTCAGCTGAAATCAAGACAGAACCAGCCATTGCCTCGGGCTTTGCCCGCTTTGGCTTTGGCCCAGAACTGCTGAAGGCCCTTGAAGCCATCGGCTATCAGGAGCCCTCACCAATTCAGAAGGCCGCCATCCCCGAGCTGATGCTCGGCCGCGACCTGGTGGGACAGGCCCAGACCGGCACCGGCAAAACCGCTGCCTTCGCCCTGCCAATGCTGGCGGCCCTCGATCCCGACCAGCGCAAGCCCCAAGTACTGGTGCTCGCCCCAACCCGGGAATTGGCCCTGCAGGTGGCCGAGGCCTTTAACAGCTATGCCAGCCACCTACCCGGTGTGCGCACCCTGGCGATCTACGGCGGCGCTGATTTCCGCGACCAGATCCATCAGCTCAAACGCGGCGTTCAAATCGTGGTCGGCACCCCCGGCCGGGTGATGGACCACATGCGTCAAGGCACCCTCGATCTCTCCAGTCTTCGCGCCCTGGTGCTGGACGAGGCCGATGAAATGCTGCGCATGGGCTTCATCGATGATGTCGAATGGGTGCTCGAACAACTACCTGAGCAGCGCCAAGTAGTGCTGTTTTCTGCCACCATGCCTCCGGAAATCCGGCGCATATCGCAGAAATATCTCAACGCTCCCGCTGAGATCACGATCAAGCAAAAGGCCGCCGATGCCACCCGCATTCGTCAGCGTTTCTTGATGGTGCATGCGCCCCACAAGCAAGCAGCCCTGGAGCGGGTACTGGAGGCCGAGACCAGTGAGGGTGTGATCATTTTTGCCCGTACCAAGGCGATCACGCTCACCGTGGCCGAATCGCTTGAACAGCACGGTTACGACGTTGCCGTGCTCAACGGCGACGTGCCCCAAGCCCAGCGAGAGCGCACCATCGAGCGGCTTAAGAGCGGCCAGGTGGACGTCTTGGTGGCCACCGATGTAGCTGCCCGCGGGCTCGATGTAGAGCGGATCAGTCTGGTGATCAACTACGACATCCCCTTCGATGCGGAGGCCTATGTCCACCGCATTGGCCGCACCGGTCGAGCTGGCCGCAGCGGCGACGCCATCCTGTTCCTGACCCCGAGGGAGCGCCGTTTCCTGGGCGGCATGGAGCGGGCGGTGGGCAAGCCGATCGAAGAGATGGAGGTGCCAAGCAACGCCACCATCAATCAAAACCGGCTCGACCGGATGCGCACCAAGCTCACCAACTGCCTACAAACCCCAGCCAGCAGCGAGCAGGAACGGGCCCTACTCAGCGAAATCCTGCAACGGGTTGCCCAGGAGCAGGGCTCCAGTCCTGAGCAGCTAGCCCTGGCGGCCCTAGAGCTGAGCCTGGTGGGCAAGCCCCTGCTGTTGCAGGGCGAAGAGAACTTCCAGCAAGTGCGTCAGAACGGTCCTGGCCGCGATGGAGGCCGGGATGGCGGTAGGGATGGCGGTAGGGATGGCGGTCGCGACTTCGGCCGGGACCGGGGACGGGGCCGGGAAGTGGGTCGCGAGGTTGGCCGGGATCTGGGCCGAGGAGCTGCTTCCAGGGGCGAACGCCCCGTGGGTCCGCCAGAGGATCACATGGAGCGCTTCCGGGTGGAACTGGGCTGGCGCGACCGCATCAAGCCCGGCAACATCGTGGGTGCCATTGCCAATGAGGCCGGTCTGAACGGGCGATCCATCGGCCGCATCCAGATTTTCGACACCCACAGCACCGTGGACCTACCCAAGGGCATGCCCGAAGATGTTTTTCAGGGTCTACGCCAACTGCGGGTGATGAACAAGCCCTTGCAGCTTTCAAGGTTCCAGGGGTGAGCGCCTTGGGCTCCTGCCCTTTTGCTTCATGCCTGCCAGCCCCCCACGCCCTTTCCTTTTCGGACTGCTCTGCCTTTGGCTGCTTGCCTTGGTGCCCGCCAGCCGCTCCATCAGCGTTGCGGATGTAGTTAAAGACTTTTGCCTGTCGGCCTATCAAGCCGACTTGGCAAGGGCGGGCAAAGTTGTTCCTGCTGCCCAGCTAGAACGCACTTGCGCCTGCGTAGGCGATCGGGTAGCTAAAGGCAGTGATGTGGAGGATGCCCATGAAGCCTGCGGGCGGACTCTGGACCAGCGCTCGGTGCGAAAGCCCAGCTCCTGATGCAGCACTAACTGCCCGGAATGCCGCTTCAGGCGCAGAGACTGGTCACACCTCCGACACTTAGGCTGGTTAAGTCAGCGATTGACAACCGTTCCACAGCAGCGATCAAGGTGGTTTGAGCATCTGCGCTTTCGCAGGCAACCAGGCTCTGCAACAGGTCAAAACGATCTTGAGGAGCAAGCTCACCATCCTCACGCCAGGCGAGGCTCCAGGGGACAGGTGCCGTCATCACAGGTCCTCGATAATCAGAGTTTGCTGACATTGGGACAGCATCGGGGATCGCCGGGCGAACCTCAGAGTCTCTTCAGAACCTCTTTACGGTTCTTCGTCAAACGGCAAGCAGGGTCGGCTCACCCGGTATCGTTACCGGTGGTTTCGAGTTGATTGGGCAACCTTTGGGCTCCCCCAGTTTCCACTGGGGCCCTATAGGCGCCGCAGCTCCAACCAAATCAGTTCCAGGATCTGCTCCATTAATGACCATTTACGTTGGCAATCTCTCGTTCCAAGCTGAGCGCGAAGACTTGCTTGATCTCTTCGGCCAATACGGAGAAGTGCGCCAGTGCAGCCTGCCCCTCGACCGGGAAACCGGTCGCAAGCGTGGCTTCGCCTTTGTCGAATTAGCTGACGATGCGGCCGAACAAAAAGCCATAGACGACCTCCAAGACGTCGAATGGATGGGCCGCATGATTCGCGTCAACAAGGCCACTCCCCGGGAAGGCGGAGGCGGCGGTGGCGGTGGCAATCGCGGCGGCGGTGGTGGCAATCGTGGTAGCGGTGGTGGTGGTGGTGGTGGTTACGGCGGTGGTGGCGGCAATCGCTGGTAGAACCAACCCATCAGCCTCTGCCACAAGCTCTCCTGCTCCGCATTGGGCTACACCAACCCTGCCGCGGAAGCTCCACGGCAGGGTTATTTTTTTGCGCAGAGTTGATCATCGGCAGTAGCTCGCGGAATGATGGAGCTCCACCGCTGTTCCCCATGGCCCTAAATCACGATTTACTGCTGCCCAGCACCTTTCAGCATTATCTGCTGGGGCTGTTCGCCGTGGCCAACAACTTCCCGGCCATAGGGCCCTTCCTTACCCTCAGCGAGGGGTTGCCGAATCGCCAGGTACGCCGCGTGATCACGCTTGCCAGCTTCTCAAGTTTGCTGATCATGCTGGGTGCCTACTTCATCGGCACGGCGGTGCTCCAGTTCTTTGGTATCGGAGTAAGCGCATTCCAGATCGCCGGTGGCTTGTTGTTGGGTGCGAGCGGCCTAAAAATGCTTAATGCAACGGCTCCGGGCGACTCACACGAGAAGAACTGCGACGTCAGCCACATGGATATGGGGCAGATGGCCTCCTCGGCGATCGTGCCGATCTCGCTACCGCTCACTACGGGCGCCGGCACGATGTCGACGATCACGGTGTACGCCAACAGCGCCACCAGCTTCAATCACCGCATCGAGCTTTTTGCTGCGATCTGGGCGATGGCTCTGATCATCGCGCTGATGTTCGTGTTCGCCGCCCGCCTCACGATGATGCTGGGTCATGTGGGCATGACGGTGCTGATCAAAGTAATGGGCTTATTCACCTTGGCGATCGGCATCCAGTTCATAGTGACCGGCAGCAGCACGATCCTTGAGCAGATCCAACTCAGAATCTAAATCTATCGGCGCGCGGTAGCGATCGATTTATCGAGCCAGCTGAGGCGCTGGGTGCGTTTCTAGGCAGTGGCCTCTGCTTTTCGTCACGGCACCTCCTGCAGGCCTGGGGAAACATCTTCATCAACTCGTTCGAGCCTGGCCGCTCTGAGCAGCGGCAAGCCCCCAGGGAGGAAAGGTTCGCTTGGTGCAATAGCTTTTAGGGGATGAGAACCCCTCCGGCCAAGCGGCCCCGCAAGCGGAGTAAACGCGGTGCCGTGCTCCTGGCTATCGGGGTCGGCCTTGGTGGAGGCCTTTTGCTGGCTGGGCCCTTCTCCGAGCTTCTCAGCGACACCGCCTCCGGAGCCAGCAATGCCATCACCAATCCGTTCGCGGCCTGGAGCGGCATCACCAACCAAGAAATCCTGCTGATCGGCACTGATGTGGGCGGTGGCAACACCGATGTAATCGCCAGCCTGCGGGTGGATGGCGGCATCACCCGGATCACCCAGATACCCCGGGACACTTACATCGAGGCCGAGGGCTACGGTCCCCACAAAATCAACGCCCTCTATAGCCTCGGGGGCACTGATCTGCTCAAACGGGAGCTGGCCCGCAAGTTGGGCAGGCCGATCACTCACCACGTGGTGGTGAACCTGTCGGCAATCCGGCGCATGGCCGATGCCTTGGGCGGCATCGAGGTGAATGTGCCGAAACGCATGGCCTACACCGACAACACCCAGGGCCTTTACATCGACCTGCAACAAGGCCTGCAAAATCTCAAAGGCCAAGACCTAGAAGGCTTTTTGCGCTTTCGCCACGATGAGATGGGCGATATCGGCCGGCTGGAGCGCCAGCAACTGGCCCTACAGGCCCTATTTCGCAAGCTCACCAGGCCAGAGCATCTGGTGCGCCTGCCGATCCTGCTGGCTGCAGCCGGTAAGGATCTGAAAACCGATCTGGGCCCCATGGAGCTTGGTGGGCTGATCACCGCCATGGGTTCGACCCAGCTGGAGACAAAGCGCCTGGGCGGGCGGCCCTTCTACCTAGATGACATCAGCTATTGGGAAGCGGAGTGGCCCCAACCGGTGCTGGATGGAACCAACGAAGCTGAAAGCAGCGGCGACGGCCGCTATCGCTTCCTCTTCTGATCCAGCTCAGGATCAACGACCGGGGGAGGCCCGCCGTTGCTGCGCTGGGAGAGGGTGATCAGGGCCAGAACCAGGGCCACGCCTGCCAGCAGCGGCGTGGAAGCCGCCACCGTGACTCCGAGGGCAGCCGTAAACCAGATCGAAGCCGCACTGGTGAGTCCGCGCACCTCTGGCATGCCCCTCTTGTCAGCAGCAGGGGGCACCAGGATCTCGCCCGCCCCCAGGAAGCCAATTCCGGTGGCAACCCCCTGAATCACCCGGCTGCGGGCTTGGGGGTCGTCACCGGCCGCCAGCACCATCAGACAGGCACTAAGACCCACCAACACATGCACCCGCAGGCGATTGGGATGGCTGGTATTGCCATGGTGGGCGCGGTTGATACCCACAGCCAATCCACACAGCACCGCCAGCCCTAGGCGCAGCAGGACCTCCAGATCGGGAGTGAGCGCAGGCAGCCAGCTCATATCAGGCCTCTCACGACAGCCCTGTGAAGCGTGGCTGATCCCCATAAGCTCCTGGCAGTTGAGCGTTGCCGCGGCCTGTGCAGAACCTGCTGTTGCGCAACAGCCTGAAGTTATTTGTGGCCATATTCATCACCGCGGCAATCGCCACTTGGGCTGAGCGCATTCAGTTTCTCTGGTATCCCCTGATGGCGGTAGTGATCGTTGTGGACGACAACGATGACCACACCGTTCAAGCGGCCACCGGCCGCATCGCCGGCACGGTGCTGGGGGGGCTGATCACCTTCTTGGTGCACATGATCCTGGGCGGCTGGATCGGGGTGCTGGTGTCGTTGCTGGTGATGATTCCGCTGCTGCAGCTGCTGGGCTGGCAGAGCGCACTAGGCACCGCCGGGCTCACCAGCGTGATGTTCCTGATGATTCCCAGCCACGCGGCGCTGAACTGGGATTACGTATTTAACCGCGGACTCGACACTGTGGTGGGTTGTGTGGTGGCCATCGCGGTGGGGCTGCTTTTCTGGCCGCAGAACAGCAGCAGCGAGCTGAAGAGCGCCGATAGTCGCCTGCGGCGGTCGCTGCAAACCCAGCTGCAGGCCTACAGCGACTGGCTGGGCCAGGGTCGAAGTCGCCCTGAACCACTCAATCCCGCACCGCTCTCCAACGACCTGCAGCGCATCGAGCAACTGGTAGCCCGGGAGCGCGGCGGCCCCCGTCATCAGGCCCTCAAACGCAGTGGCTGGGAGCAGCGGCTGCGGCTGTGGCAGCTCGCCCATTTTCACTGGATTGCCTGGGAGCGACTGCTGGCCGGCTTGCCCGAACACCAGATCCTGCAGGCCGATCTGCTGCAGCACACGGTGCAAGAGCTGCAACGCCAGCTGAGCGGGCAACCCGCACCTACCCCACGGCGTCAGCCCCAGCGCTGGCAGCAGCTGGCCCAACAGCTGCAACTGCCCCTGCTGCCTCTGCTGGCCCTAGCCGAGGAGGGCCGCCCTCTGCATGCCTGCCTCGGGGGCTTGAACCGGATGGCGCCGCCGTGATCAACCGCAACGCCCTGCGCACCGCTCTCACCGCCGGACTCGGCAACGCCTTTGCCAGCCTGTCGGGGGTTGAGTTCAGCCAGTACGTGGCCCTGGCGGTATTGGCGGTGTCCAGCGGCACCTACGGGGGCGCGCTTGCCCTCGGGCGACAGCGCCTGCTGGGCACGGCGCTCGGGTCGGTGCTGCTGCTGATCGGCTACGAGGGGTTGCGGGGCGTGCCGATGCCGCTGGCGCTCGCACTCACCCTCGGCGCCCTGCGCCTGCTGGGCGGAATTTTGAAGCTGCAGGTGGGCTACAAAGCGGGCGGCATGATCATCGTGATGGGCTGGCTCGTGCACGAGGGCGGCCTGGCTAGCTGGATTCCGATTCGCTTCTTTTGGACCAGCTTCGGGGTGCTGATCACGCTGCTGGCCCTGCGGCTGTTTTGGCCGGCCCGCGGACTCGACAGCAGCCTGGCCCAGGTCGCCGGCCTGCTCGGCCAGCTGCAGAGCTGCTTCTGCGACCTGGCGCCGCGGGTGGATCCCGCCATCACAGGGCAGGGGGAGGGGGCTGATCCGATCGGGATCGGCCGCTACCGGGCCCTGCGCAACCAGCTGATCGCCATCCGGCAACAACGGCCAGCCCTGCTGCAGGAGCTGGGCACGTTGCCGGAGCGCCATCCGGCCACCCTGCTGATGGCCAATTTCGATGCCACCGCCTCCCGCCTGATCACCCTGGTGGGGGGTTTGGTGCGCGAGCCACCCACCCTCCAGGATCCCCAGCTGGTGGTGCAGCTGCATCGAGCCGAAGCGGAGTTGCTGCAGGCCATGGCAAGCCAGTTAGGCCAATGGGAACGGCAAATCCGCACTCGCCGGGGTCTGCCCAAGCCGCCAGAGACGGGGCTTGAGGCACCACGCAGCTGGCAGGAGCTGGGGAAGGAGCTCAGCGACCCCACCGCCAACTCGGCCTGCCTGGAGCGACTCGAGCGGATTGCCAGCCGGCTGATGCTTTGCCGCCAGGCCGAGCAGGCCATCCGCGATGGCGAAGCGAAGTGGCAGGCAATTTTGGGTAGGAGCTAAACCAAGCAGGGGCCGAGATCAGCCGCCTGGTGCATCTGGTGGTGGGATTCACCGGCCAGCCAGCTGCCGCCCCTGAAGCCGAACACCCCCAGGTCACCAGAACCACTGCACCCATCAAACTGCGCCTACCAAGGCGCTGATCTGCACCCTCGTGGCAATGCGCAAGCGCGTTCTGGCCCTGTTGTGGCTTGGGCTGATCCCGGCCCAGCTGGCCCCGGCCGCGCTGGCTCAGCCCCCAGCCCAGCCCCAGATCACCAAGCTGCTGGAGCGCAGCTGGCAAAAGCTGGATGCGCAACTGCGGGCGCTCGATCAGCTGCTCCCCAGTGAGCCCGAGCCCCCGGTGGGAAACGTACTCAGCACTCCTGAGCTGCCCGCCAACCTGATCCGGGCCAACCAACCCCCCACCGGCCCGATCCAACCGGCCGAAGCCGTGGCCGGGCCGCCCCTGCATCTACCCACCCCCCAGCAACTCCAGGCCGGCAGCATCGTCAGCCTCAGCATGGAGCAGGCCCTGGCCATCGCCTTTGCCAACAGCGCAACCCTGCAGGCCCAGCGCGAGCAGGTGGCTGCCGCCCTGGCCAGCGTTCAGGCCGCCATGGGCAGCTACTGGCCCACGATCAGCGCCTTTGCCGCCGGTGGCTACGAAGGAAACCGCAGCAGCACCACCTCCAACAAACCCAACGACAACCTGGGCTTGGGCCCGAATTTTGAACCACCCAATGGCCCCTTTTACGTGCCCAACGGCGGTTCCATAGGAATCACCAGCGGAGAATGGGGCGCTGAGGGGGGCCTGCAGCTCAACTACGCCCTGCTCGACTTCGCCCGAACACCCACGGTGCGCGCGGCACGGGCAGCCCTTGAACGGCAGCGCAACACCTATGCCAATCAACTGCGCTCCCTGCAGCTGGAGGTGAGTGAGGCTTACTACTCCCTGCAGCAGGACGAGCAGCTGGTGCGCGTCTACGACGCCAACCTGCGCAACGATCTGGTGATCCTGCAGGACACCCTGGACCTCAAGCAGGCCGGCCTAGTGCCCAGGCTCGATGTGCTGCGGCGTCGGGCCATCCAGGCCGCCGATGAAGAAACCCTGATTCAGGCCCTGGCGGATCGGGCTGTGGCGCGCCGCCAACTGGCGGTGCTACTCAACCTGCCCGCCAACGTGACCCCCAGCTCCAGCGACCCGATCGTGGTGCAGCCCCGCTGGCCCCTCGATCTGGAGGCCAGCCTGCTGGCGGCCTACCGGGGCAATCCCGAACTAGAGGCGATCCTGGCCACCCGCACGGCCCTGGCCCAGCAGAGCCAGGCCACCGCTGCCGGACTGCTGCCGAAACTCTCCCTGTTTGCCAGCGGCGGCGGCAGCAGCTCCCAAACAAGCCTGAGTAATTTTGATCTTGGCGGAGGTGGCTGCTGCGGTTCCACCGCCCTGCCCCTCTCCACCACCAACGGCTGGGATTGGTCGGCGGGACTCACCCTCACCTGGTTGCTGTTTGATGCCGGCAGCACCTCCGGCCAGGCGCGGGCCCTGACCAAGCAGGCAGCGGCCACCGCCCAGCAATACGCCGCCAGCCGCAACGACATCCGCCTGCGGATCGAGCAAGCCTTCTTCAACCACGAAGCCAGCCTGGCCAAGCTCAGCTCCGCCCGCCGAGGCGTGGCCGCTGCCCTGGAAGCCTTCCGCGATGTGCGCCTGCGCTACCTCACCGGCCTCGACAACGAGCTCAATGTCTCCAACACCCAGGACCGTCTGATCAACTCCCTGGTGCGGCGGCTCAACGCCACGGTGGCCGTGAACATCACTTACGCGAAGTTGCTGAAAGAACTGCTGCCGATGCCGCGCGATCCCAATCTGCCGATCCAACCCCAGCTGCAGCTGCAACTCAGCAGTAGCCCCGTCACCCAACCCTGAACGCTCAGGCGTTGGGCCGCGACGACCACCAGCGCTCCACGCGATAGAGCAGCACGACCAGCAGCACCACCAGCCAGAACCACAGCTCCGGTGGGTTGGCGTTGAACAGGATCAGCAGCAACACCACCTCGCTCACCAGCCAGGGGAACTCCTGGCGCAGCAGGGGGTTGCGGATCTGGAAACGGGGCTTGGCGTCCACGGGGCGGCTCATGGGGCGGAGTTCGGCTGACGCAGGGAGGGCAGGTTCCAGCGCAGGTCGATCCAGGTGGTGCGGAAGCCGCCGGTGAGGGAGCGCAGGCCAGGGATCACGTAGCTGATCGGCGAGCGCCATTCCACATAGGCGTGGGTCGACACCGTGAGGCCGTCGCGGATCGGGAACACACCGCTGCCCCCCGAGAGGGTCCAGCGATATCCGTCCACGCTGGAGGGATCGCGCTCCAGCTCGATTTCGCTGCGCATCACCGGGCCGCTCTTGGTGAGTTCCTGGGCCAGCTGGGCGTTGCCGGTGGTGGTGGAGATGTCGTCTGCCGTGGCGGGCAGGGTCAGCACCTGGGTCACCTTGCCCACGATGCCGCCGAAGCGGCCGCGCTGGTTCCACTGCGGCACCACCTCCACGGGCAGCCCCAGGGGCAGGCGGCGAGCATCGGCGGGCGCGAAATAAGCCACCACCCGCAGCGGGCGGTCCTTGGCGCTGGGTTGCTCAGGCCGGCCAATCGTGCCCAGCCGCTGGCCGGTGCCCACGGTTTGGCCCCCGATCACCTGCAGATCCAAAACCGTGCCGTCCCGGTCGGCATGCACCTTGCCGTCGTAGCTGATCTTGGCTTCGGTCACCTGGATCTGACGCTTGAGATCGTCGATCTGATAGCGGCGCTGCAGGGCCTGGGTTTCGATGCTCAGCTTCACCTGCTGGTAGTTGGTCACCACGTTCTTCTCGTTGATCTTGACGTCATCGAGATTGACGCTGGTGCTGGTGAGCCCCTGCTCAGCCGACACAACCTCAGAAGACAGCGGCGCCACCACCTCCCGCTGGGCTAGCCAATCGAGGTTGCGCAATTTGCTGGCGTAGGTCGACTGCAGTTCGCCGTAGCGGCGGCGATCTTCGGAATACTTGGCCAGAGATGTATCTAGGGCACGCTTCTCGGTGAGCAGACGCAGGGAATCGCGCTCATCGAGCTGGGCGTTGTGCCGCTGCAGCTGGCGCAGGTTGCCGCGCTGCTGGTCGAGCTGGCGCTCTAGCACCGGCAAATACAGCTGCATCAGCACCTGGCCGCGCGCCACCGACTCACCCTCCTTCACAAACACCTCCCGCACCTGGCCGCCGGCACGGGCGTTGAGGATGCCGGCGTTGTTGGGGTAGATCAGCACGCCCATGCCTTCCACCTCGGTGGGCACGGGCCAGAACAGGGCCCAGAGCACCAACACACCGCCCACCCCCGCCAGGCTCACGCCCACCTGGTTGTGATCGCTCAGCCCCTGCCAGCGGGCCTGCAAGCGCTGAAATGGGCCGCGATGGCTGGGCTCGGTGGCGGTGGGGCTGGCCTGGGTCATGGGTCCCAGCTTGCAGGATTAAAAGGCACCTGTCAGGCCCAGCTGCTGCAGGCGCCGCACCGCGGCTTCCGCCGGCGCGCCCTCCAAGGCCAGGGCCTGGGCCAGCAGGGGCGCCAGCACCGGCACCTGGCTAAAGCCCGCACTGAAGCCGGTGAACAGCCACAACCCAGGCGCCCCTGCCAGCGGACCTACCAGGGGCAAGCCCTCACTACAGAAGGCCACGGCCGCCTGGCGCAGATGGCCGGGCAGGGCCGCCAGCGGCGCCCCCCAGGCTTGGGCCGCTAGCTCTTGGCGCAGTTGCCTTTCCACCTCCAAAGGCGGCGGCGCTGCCCCCAGCTCCAGGCCCGGTCGCACCAGGGTGTGCTGGCCTAGCAGGGCCCCTTCTGCCCGGGGCACCAACCCGCCATCCACCAGCCACTCCGGCTGGCTCAGGCCAGCGGCGCGCCGCTCCAGAGCTACCCGCCCAAAGCTGGGCGGGAGCCAGGCGGCGGTGCGGCCCAGCGACGCCGGAAAGGAGGCCAGCTCCAGCGCCGCCGCCCAGCTGCTGCGCAAGCGCTGGGGCAGGAGCGGCCAGAGCTGGCGGCAGTAGGCGCCCGCGGCCAGCACCAACTGGGGGGCCTGCAGGCTGGTGCCATCACTGAGGGTCAATTCCCAGCCTGCCCCAGCCAGCGGCTCCAGGCGCTCCACCCGGCCCGTTTTGCCCGTCACCCCCGCCGCCGCCAGCACCAGCGGCAAGCGCGCCGCCAAGACTGCGGAATCCACCTGGGCGAAGGGCAGCGGCCACCAGGCACTAAGGGGCCGCCAACCGGCGGCAGCCCCGTGCAAACGCAAGCGGCAGGGCCGCCAGCCCAGCTCACCATGGCGTTCTTGCAGGAGCCGCCAGCGCTTAGAGGCTCCGGCCGCCAAGCGAGCTAAAGGGGTTGGGGCCAGGGGCCATCCCGGCAGAGCGCCATAGCTGAGCTCGGTAGCGGAGCAAAGCCCATGGCTGGCGGGGGCAGCGACGACCGTCACCGACGCCCCTAGCTCCCGCAACGCCAAGGCCAACAGAGCACCAGCTACCCCAGCGCCAACGATCACCACATCGGCGGGGGCCGAAGCCGTCACACCAGCAGGGTGAAGGAGGTGACGACCTGCCGGAACATGTCCTTCACCTTGGCCCAACGGATCTCGTTGGTGCTGGCCGCAAAGGTGTAAAGGCGGCCCCGGTCGAGCACCACGGTGGCCAGCTCGTGGCGGTCGCGGTCGTCGAGGTGCACGGCGTATTCCAGGTCGTAGAAGGTGCGGGGGCCTTCCTGCCGCTCCGACGCTTCCACCAGCTCAGCCTGGCGGCCACTGCCCTCAGGGGCAATCACGGTGCGGCGCAGCTGCTCGCCAACCGCCACGGCGCTGCCGAGTTTTTCCAAGTCGTTGGTGGGGTTCACCTCCGAGATCACCAGGCTGAGGGTTTCATCGCTGTTGATCAAATCGTGAAACACGACCTGGGGGCCGCCACTCACCTGCACCCGCGTCCAGCCGGTGGGATAGAGGAAGGCATAGCGCCCATCGGGACTCTGGAAGCCATTGAGCCCGGCTGCCCCAGCACTGCAAGCAACCAGCAGCCCCGCCAGCACCAAGGCAACAAGACGCGGCATAAATGCGCGTAGGACAGCCCGATTGCAAAAGACAGCCATGGCTCAAGGCGCGTTGCGTGGCGCCATTCTGCTAGGCAGCCGAGCCCCCAGGCGTCAGCATGGGCTCCTGATCTCCAGTCTCCCCATGCCACGCCAATCCACCTGGGTGGACCGGCAGCAGCGTCGTCACGACTCCCGCTTCTTCCGCCTGCTGGACGGCTCCTTTCTGTTTCGCTTAGCCCTATCGGGTGCAGCGGCCATGGCGCTGCTGATGGTGGTGAACAGCTACGCCACCTGCCGCAACAACCGCTGGGCCCAGGGTTGCCTTTGGCGGGAGACGGAGGCCCTGATCAGCGTCGGCAATGTGGAATCGCTGAGCATCGTGACGGCCGCCTTCCTCTACGTCCTGGAGGCTCAAAAACGGCGCCAGCGCGACAACATCGAGGCCTACGAGCTGCTGATGAACTGCAATGCCTCCGGCGTCAAATGGCTGGTGGGGCGCATTACCGCTCTAGAGATCCTCAACAGTGCCGGGCTACCAATCGACGGCCAGCAGCTAGCGGGCTTTGACCTACGCAATCTGCAGGCTGCCAACGGCCACTGGCACAACGTCAACCTGGAAGGGAGCGTGCTGCGTGGAGCCAACCTGGCCGGCACCGATCTGAGCGGAGCCAACCTGCGCGGTGCTGATCTGCGAGATGCCGACTTGCGTGGCGCGATCCTTGTAGGTGCCGATCTTGAGGGTGCCCAACTGGAAGGGGCCCTAATGGAAGGCGCACAACTTGATGATGCACAAGTTGATAGGGCCAGCCTCGATAGCGGTGCCCCTAATCCCAGCTGATCGAGCTGGCTGCCTAAGTTCTGAGCAATTGCGGCGGACTGCTGAGCGGCTTTACCCGCCCCCTGGCCAGGCTGATCGACCAGTTCGAGCGCTTACCTGGCATTGGCCCGCGCACGGCCCAGCGGCTGGCTCTACACCTGTTGCGCCAGCCTGAGGAGCAGGTCCGCAACTTCGCCGACGCCCTGCTGGCGGCCCGCAGCCAGGTGGGCCAGTGCAAGTGCTGCTTCCACCTCTCGGCCGAGCCGATCTGTGAGATCTGCCGCAACGAGGAGCGGGGCAACGGCCAGCTTTGTGTTGTGGCCGATTCCCGCGACCTGCTGGCGATGGAGCGCACCCGGGAGTTCAAGGGGCACTACCACGTGCTCTGCGGCTTGATCTCACCAATGGATGGCATCGGCCCCGAGCTGCTGCAGATCCAGCCCCTGGTGAACCGGGTCGACAAGGAGTCCATCACTGAGGTGATCCTGGCGCTGACTCCGAGTGTGGAAGGGGATACCACCAGCCTTTATTTGGCCCGGCTACTCAAACCATTCACCACCGTGAGTCGCATCGCCTACGGCTTGCCCGTCGGCAGCGAGCTGGAATACGCCGACGAGGTAACCCTGGCCCGGGCCTTTGAAGGCAGACGCCAGATGGAGTAAGCGCAAAGGTGGCCCTGCCATGACCAGTAAGTCCCGCTACAGCAGCATCGCCCCGACCGAACGGCTGCCCGAGTGGCTGCGGCGTCCGGTGGGCAATGCCTCAGCCCTGGAAAACGTGCAGGGGCTGGTGAAGCAGCAACGGCTGCACACCATCTGCGAGGAGGGTCGCTGCCCCAACCGAGCCGAGTGCTACGCCGCGGGCACCGCCACCTTTTTACTGGGAGGTCCAATCTGCACCCGCAGCTGCGCCTTCTGCCAGGTGGAGAAAGGCCAGGCACCCCAGCCCCTAGATGCAGGCGAGGCCGAGCGGGTGGCCGAGGCAGTTGCCGCGCTCCAGCTCTCCTATGTGGTGCTCACGGCCGTCGCCCGCGACGACTTAGCCGACCACGGCGCCCACCTATTCACCACCGCCATGGCCGCGATCCGCCAGCGCACACCTGGCGTCGGCATTGAAGTGCTAACCCCCGACTTCTGGGGCGGCCAGCGCGTCGAAGAGGAGGGGTTGGCGGCCCAACGGCAACGGCTGGCCGCAGTGCTGGCGGCGCTGCCCGCCTGCTTCAACCACAACCTCGAAACCGTGGAACGCCTTCAGGGGGAGGTGCGCCGGGGCGCCACCTACCGCCGCTCCCTGGCCCTGCTAGCCGCTGCCCGCGAACTGGCGCCCGCCATCCCCACCAAGAGTGGGCTGATGCTGGGGCTGGGCGAAACCGAAGCCGAGGTGCTGCAGACGATGGGCGACCTGCGATCAGTCGATTGCCAGCGCCTGACCCTGGGCCAATACCTGCGCCCATCCCTCGCCCACATTCCGGTGGCTCGCTACTGGACTCCAGAAGAATTTGAGCAGCTGGGAGCCAGGGCCAGGGAGCTGGGATTCCAGCAGGTGCGCAGTGGGCCGCTGGTGCGCAGCAGCTATCACGCCGCCGGCGGCATGATGGCCGCCCCTGTGGCGACCCGACATGAGCCTTGAAGCCCACCTGATCGAGTCCATGACCGACATCGTGTTCGCCAAGGACCTCAACGGTCGCTACATCGCTGGCAACAGCGCTTGGGCCCACCTACTGGGGAAAACGGTCGACGAACTCACCGGGCTGACGGATCTGGATCTATTCCCCGCCGATCTGGCCGGCAGCTTTCGCGCCAATGATCAGGCCATTCTCGCCAGTGGCCAGGCCCAGAGCAATGAGGAGTGGGTGACCTACCCCGATGGCCGCAGCGCCCTGCTGGAAACGGTCAAGACACCCCTGCGGGACGCCAATGGCACCGTGATTGGCCTGGTTGGGGTCTGCCGGGAGATCGCCTGTCCTCGCTGACCAGACCTGCTTGCCTGACCAGCCGTCCCTGCGATTGTCTTCGCCGCTGCAGCCAGCAATACTTGCTGGCTCCCCACGCCAGGGATCCTGTTCTGCAGGGCTCAAACGGTTGCCAATCGTGTTGCGTCCCAGCGGACTGTTGATTCCCCTGCTCAGGGCCCTGTTGGTGTTGGGAGCCGGTGGACTCACCCAGGCAGTCCAGGCCGAGTCCGATCCCCCCAGCCTCAACCGGCTGCTGAATGTTCCTGGCTGGATCGACCTCGACCTCAATCTGCAGGCCCAGCCCCTGGCCAACCCGAGCGGCGGGAGCGAGCAGAGCGCCAGCTGGATGCAGCAGCTCACCCTGGGGGCAGCGTTCAGCAGTGGTCTGGCCAAGCCCGCCGACCAGTGGCACGAGGGCGACCACTGGCAGGCCAACCTGCAACTGATGCTGTTCAGCGGCGATCCCCAGCTCAACGCCGCGATCGGAGCCGCCTACCCCCTGCAGAGCACGGCCCATCCGACTGGCCTGTGGCTTACGGAGGCGACCATTGAGCGCCGGGCTGGCACGGGGGAACTGGCGCTGAAAGCTGGGGTGTTCTCCCTCAATCCGGGCTTTGTGTCGACGCCGGTGCTCGATCAATACGTGCACTCAGCCCTAAGCAACACGCTCAACTTCAACGTCGACGGCCCGCCGATCAACCCCTACGTGGCCCCGGGACTGCAGCTGAGCTGGACCCCCGGTCGCCAGGGGCGCTATGGCGAATGGCGCTATGGCTCCTTTTGGCTCGATTCCCAACTCGCCCTGGCGGGTCTGTTCGGGGTCAACCCCGACCTGAGTTCAAGCGAGGGCAGCCTTCACCTTCTGCAGTGGACCTTCACCCAGCTGCCCGGAGCCAGCGCCCTGGCGGCACCGATCCGGCGCCAGGGTCAGACCATCTCCCGCAGGCTTCCTCCCCCCCAGATTCAGCTGGGCGGGGGCTATCTGGCCAGCGGCAGCTCGGGCGAGTCCAATGGGTCCCTCTACGGCACGGTCACCCTGACGGCCCCCCTGCCGCTGGGCCTCGACAACCGCTTCTGGCTCGGTGTCAACACTGCTGTGAGCGGAAACACCAACCCCGTGCCCCTGTTTCTGGCCGGCGGCTGGCTGGGCCAGGGGCTGGTGCCCGGCCGCCCCCTCGACGTGCTGGCCCTGGGCTACGGCCGCAGCAGCTTCAACAGCCAGCTGAACCCAGGCCTGACAGCCGAAGCCGTGCTGGAGCTGAACTACAGCTTCAACCTGACTGCCAACCTGTCGCTGCAACCGGTGCTGCAGTGGGTGCTCAACCCGGGTGGATCGGGCCAGGTAAATGACATCCTGGCCGCCGGCCTGCAACTGCAGCTGCAGTTCTGAATCAGTCCATCAGCAACCGATAGGCCGCCTCCAGCCGGTGAAAGGCCTGGGGATCGCCGCCCAGATCGGGGTGGTGGGCCTTGGCCAAGCGCCGATAGGCCCGCTTGACCATCTGCGGGCTCGCCCCGGCCACTAGCCCCAGCTCCCGCAGGGCCTCGCCGCGGGGGTCTGGGTCCGAGTTCTGGGAGAAGTCCTGGGAGGTGGTCGGGCCCCGAGAGTGGTTCTCGGTGCGGGTGCCGCGGCGGCGCTGGCCGAGTTGGGCTTGGCGGCGCCCCAACTCCACCACCACCTGGAGCGGCGCTTCAGTGAGCCACTCCGGCGCCCGGGGGCCATAGAGGGCAAAGGCCGCCCGCACGGCCCAGCGGGCCCGACTGTGGGGGCCCCGGAGCGCTTCGGCCAGGGCGGTGCCCAGGCCAGGGGAGCGGCGGTCGAGCTCCTGCTCCAGGCTGAGCGCCGGGTTCGTCCAGTGGCGACGCAGCTCCTCGATCACCCCCCGCAATCCGCCCGGTGGACCGATCCGCAGCGCCTGCCACTGAGGGTGGGCGGCCATCGCCTGACCCCAGCGCTGCAGCTGATGCGGGCTGAGGCCATGGCCATAGGTCGGGCCAGGCTGGGGGTCCTGCGCCGAAAGTTGCTCCAGCCGGCGGCGCAGGGCCTGCACTTCGCGGCGCAGGGCATCGTTTTCAGCCAGGAGGGCATCGACGTTGCTGGTGACTGGAGGGCTGCCGGGAGCTGGACGCCAGCGGCGGGGATCAAAGCCCATCCAGCCCACCCAGGCGGCGGACGCTGCGCCGCAGCACCTCGGCGCAGTCCGCCCGCATCAACAGGCCCGAGCCACCCCAGAGCAGCCGGGGGGCCAGATCGGCAACGCCGGCACCGAGCTCGCGCAGGGGGCTGAAGCCCAGCTGGTGGAAGTAGCGCACCAGGCGGCGATGCTGGGCCTCGCTGTCGCGGATGGCCAGGATCGTGGCCTGGCGGCAGGGGGTGGCCTCCAGGGCCCAGGCAAAGGTGGCCGCCCAGATCAGCGGGCCCACGGCGGCCGTGTCCTCGCCCTGCACTCGCATCGTGTCGAGCCGCAGGCCAGCGGCCGCAGGCAGGGCCCAGCCTTTGATCTCACCAAGCAGCACCAGCCTCTCCCCATCCCTCCGCGCCACCCCCAGCCGCAGGCTCCAGGCCAACCCCGCTGGCCGTCCCACCTGCAGACGCAGCAACAGCCCCCGCAGACGGGCGTTCTGCTCCAGCTGCTCCAAGCTGGGGTTGGGGCAGGTAGGTGCCTCGGGGGAAGAGCTGGACATCCACAACCGCCACGGCCTGGGCCAGTCTCAACCGTTGCCCGCCGCGCGATCCATGGCCTTTAAGTCTTAGCCCGCACCCCAGGCGTGCGTAGCGGTATTGGCCGGGATGAATTACGGGCCAGAATGGGGGAATGGTCATGGTTACCCCAGTTCCGCTCGTCACCCGTGAGGCGCTCCAAGCCTTCACGCAGCAGCTGGTGGAGCGGTTTGCCCCACACAAAGTAATCCTGTTCGGTTCCCAGGCCCGCGGTGAGGGGCGCTGGGATTCAGATGCAGACATCCTCGTGGTAATGCCATTCCAGGGAAGGCATCTGGCTCAGATCCGCGCAATTCGAAAGTCTTGCCATGCGGGCTTCCCCCTCGACCTGCTGGTGCGGCGGCCCGATGAGATCGCCGAGCGCTACTTGGGTGGGGATCCGATCATCCGTGAAGCCCTCGATCACGGAACGGTTCTGCATGGCTGAAGCCTGGAGTGCAGTGCCTGAGTGGATCCGCAAGGCAGAAGCGGACTGGACCGCTGCCTCAACCCTCTACTCGCAGAACAATGAGGAGCTTCATGATGCGGTTGTCTTTCATGCTCAGCAATGCGTTGAAAAGCTGCTCAAAGCAAGATTGATTCAGCTCAACCAGCCGATCCAGAAGGTGCATGATCTGGTTGCTGTATCGCGACACCTCGCCAGTGTGGACTCTGATTGGCAATGGGACGAGGAGAATCTCAGCGGTCTTTTCAACTGGTGCGGTTTTGGCCCGGTATCCAGGCTTTGAGACCACAGCAGACGATGCAGACGAGTTGTTCGGTCTCGCCGGAGAGATACGCGCTGTGCTGTTATCCCTGCTGAATTCTTCAGCCTGAGCTGTCTCTCAGACCGAGTTCACCGCAGCTCGTCGACATGGCCGAGGAGTTTGTGTGGTTCCGGTCCCTGGCTGCCGCACAGAAGTAGCCGCTCAGATCTTCCTCAGGCTGGCTTCCAGCCGATCAACATGGATCGACTAAGCGCTTGCAGGAATTGGTTGACTGCTTCTCTTTGGTGTTGTGTGTCCTGGCTGAGCGTCTATTGCCGGCCAGGATGAAGGCTCGCATCACGGCTCTGAAGCCAGCTGCTTCAGCCTCAACCAATCCGCTGCAGAAGGCGATTGATGCCGGCGTGATTAGCTGGAATGGCCAGAATCCTGTGATTCCACCACCCGTAAAGCTGAATGATGGTGGCCCACTGATGAGTGACATCGTGATCGAGGATCGTGGTTATACACTGTGATCCTTTTTTGTGATACCTCTGCCCTTCTCAAGCTCTTCATCGACGAGCAGAGCAGCGAGAGCATGATCAAGGCACGGATCTCATCAGAAGGAATCGCGGTCTGCAGGATCACCTGGGCTGAGTCGATGGCTGCATTCGCCCAGGCTCTATCAATGTTTGAGCAGGCTTTGCCTGGCTTTGCGATCGCGGATGTCACCCAGCCGCTGGTTGAAAAAGCTGGTGTATTTGCCGAGGCTTTTGGCCTGCGCGGCTCCGACAGCATTCAGCTGGCAGCTGCCCATCGGTTGCATGAGCATTTTGCCCTTCCGCTGACCTTTGCCTGTTTCGACCGACGCCTCAACCAGGCCGCCAAGCTGCTGCAGCTGAAACTGCTTCCGTGACACAAGCAGCCACGATCACCAGTGAGATGGACCATCTCGATCAGCTCGGTGCCAAGGCATTTTATGGCTATCTATTCAAGGGCATACGGTGCGCATCAGCAAAGAAAAGCTGGCTGCCACTGCTTGCAATGCGCGCTTTGGCCGTGGTGGTGACGTTGACTTCCACCAGGGCGAAAAGTTCTCGGAGGCGATCCATGAAGGCACTTGGCTGAATCCAACTTAAGTCCCGTCAAATTATATTGAGATATACCAAATATCGTCACCGCTGCCAGGGCTCGGCGCGCAGCACGGCCGCCAGGGGCAAGGGGCCATAAAGGTGGGGAAAGGGCTCCACGCCGTCGGCCTGCTCGAGACGCACCTCCAAACCGGCAGCCGCCAGGCGCTGGGGATCGATCGTGAGCAACAACACCTCAGCGGCGGGCAGATCGGCGTAGAAGCGGCTAGCAGTGGCCGGTACCTGGTGCGCTGAGCTGAGGTGGATGAAGCCCACCTCCTCCAAGGAGCGCTCTCGAGTAGAGCGGCGATACTCGCCATCGGCCCGGGCCGCCTGCCACTCCGGACGCAACGCCAGGTGATACAGCAAGCCAGGTGAGCGCCAAGGGGCCCGCGCCGCCCAGGGGAACTCCTGCACCGCCGCCAGCTCTGGGCCGCCCAAAAACCGACCCAGCCAGGCCTGGAGCGCCGCCAACTGCGGCTCGGCGTCAAAGCCCGCCGGATCCACCAGGCGGAACTGGCGCACGAAGGGCAGCAGGGCCCAGTCGGCCAGGGAAGGGCGATCGCCGAGCAGCCAGCCGCCGGCCCCCAGTTGCTCGTTCCAGCGGCGCAGGATCGTGAGGGCTGCAAACCGGTTGGTGCTGGCTGGCTCCCCTGGATAGCGATCTGGGTATTTGAAGCGATCGAGGTGCTGCTTAAAGGGGCCGTCGTTGGCGGCGATCAGTGCATCCATATCGGCCAGCTGTGCTGGGCTCCAGCCCGCCAACCAGCCAAGAGGATCGCAGCGCTCCAGGGCCCAGCGCATGATCGCCAGGCTTTCATCCAGCACCTGGGCCCCCAGCACAAGCACTGGCACCGTGCCCTTGGCGGAGGCCTCCAGCAGCTCGGGGGGCTTGGCCTTGAGGCTCACCTCGCGCAACTCCAGTTCCTGGCCAGGTTGCAGGCCAGCGGCAGCCAAGGCCAGCCGCGCCCGGATCGCGTAGGGGCAGCGGCGGAAGCTATACAAAATTGGCTGGTGATCAGCCAACGGGTCTCCCGCCGAGGTGGCACTCACCCCGCTGGCGAGCCCGCTCCATCTGGCGCTGACGCTCGGCGAAACGCTGCCGATCAGCGTCGCTGAAGCGCTCGAGGCAGTGGCGGCAGCTCACCCCGGCCACGTAGCTGGGGAGCTGGCGATCGGCAGGCGAAAGCGGCAGGCCGCAGGCATGGCAAACGCTGTGCTCACCGGGCTCGAGCTGGTGGTTGACGGCTACTCGCTTGTCAAACACGAAGCACTCGCCGCGCCAGCTGCTTTGCGGCTCGGGGATCTCCTCGAGGTAGCGCAAGATGCCGCCCTCCAGGTGGTGCACCCCGGCAAAACCCTGCTGCTGCAGGTAGGCCGTGGCCTTCTCGCAGCGGATGCCGCCGGTGCAGAACATGGCAATCGCCCGGGGCTGGCGCTGCTCCACCAGCGGCCTGAGCTCCCGCTCCACCCACTGGGGAAACTCGCGAAAAGTTGCGGTGCCCGGATCAATCGCACCTTCAAAGCTGCCGATCGCCACCTCGTAGGCGTTGCGGGTATCGATCACCAGGGTTTCGGGGTCGGCGATCAGGGCATCCCACTGCCCAGGGGGCACGTGGGTACCCACCTCCGAGGCCAAATAGGGACTCACCTGGGGCTCACCCATGGTGACAATCTCGCGCTTGAGCCGCACTTTGAGCCGGTGGAAAGCCTGAATCTCCGAGCGACTGAACTTGGCTTCCAACCGCTCCAGGCCTGCCACCTGCCGCAGCCGAGCCAGCAGCGCCTGCACGCCAGCATCTGCTCCGGCAATCGTGCCGTTTACCCCCTCAGCCGCCAGCAGGATCGTGCCGCTCACCCCCTCGGCTGCCGCCAGGTCGCCCAGCTCGCGCTGCAGCTCTGGCAGGCCCTCCAGGGCGGCGAAGCGATAAAACGCCGCCACCAGCACACTCATCCGCCCACCTGCACCCCGGCGGCGGCCAGGAGCTCCCGGTCGGCCTCCACCGCTGGATTGGAGGTGGTGAGCAAGGTGTCGCCATAAAAAATTGAATCAGCCCCAGCCAGCAGGCAAAGAATCTGGGCTTCCCGACCCAGCTGCTCGCGGCCGGCACTGAGACGCACCCGCGCCTGGGGCATCAGGATCCGGGCCGTGGCCACCATCCGCACCAGCTCGAGGGGGTCGACCGGCGGCAGGTCTTCTAAGGGGGTGCCCTCCACCGCCACCAAGGCATTGATCGGCACGCTCTCCGGGTGGGGATCCAGGTTGGCCAGCACCTGCAGCAGCCCGGCCCGGTCGGCAGCGGTTTCGCCCATGCCGATGATGCCGCCACAACAGAGGGTGATGCCGGAGCGCCGCACCCGGGCCAGGGTCTCGAGCCGCTCCTGGTAAGTGCGGGTGGTGATGATCCGGTCGTAGTGCTCGGGGCTGGTGTCGAGGTTGTGGTTGTAGGCGGTGAGGCCAGCTGCAGCTAGGCGCTCGGCCTGGGAATCGCTCAGCATGCCGGCGGTTACACAGGCCTCCAGGCCCAACTCGCGCACGCCGCGCACCATCTGCAGCATCGCCTCAAAGGGAGCGCCGTCGCGGATCTCACGCCAGGCCCAGCCCATGCAGAAGCGATGGGCCCCGGCTTGCTTGGCGGCCCGGGCCCGCTCCAGCACCGGCTCCACCTCCAGCTCCGGCCGTCCCGCCACATCGCTGCTGTTGTGCAGCGACTGGGGGCAGTAGGCGCAGTCCTCTTCGCAGCCGCCGGTCTTGACGCTGAGCAGGGAGGCCAGTTGCACGTGGTAGCCAGGATTGGCGACTCGATGCACCTGTTGGGCCTGCCAAAGCAGCTCCAGCAGCGGCTGCTCGAGCAGCGCCTGGATTTCGGAACGGGACCAGTCGTGACGCGTGATCAAGGCGAGTTCAGCAGGGTTCGACACCACCAAAGCGGCGCTGGCGGCCCTGGTAGTCGAGCAGAGCTTCTAACAAGGCCGCCTGATCGAAATCAGGCCAGAGCACGTCGGTGATGTGGATTTCGGCGTAGGCAAGCTGCCAGAGCAGGAAGTTGCTGATGCGCCGCTCGCCACTGGTGCGGATCAGCAGATCCGGATCGCACTCGCCGGCGGTGTGCAGCTCGGCGGCGAGCTGCTGCTCATCGATTGCGGCAGGATCCAGTTCCCCAGCCACGCAGCGCTGGGCCAGCCGCTGGGCAGCCCGCACCAGCTCGGCCCGGCCGCCGTAGTTGGTGCAAACGTTGAAGTGAATACCGGTATTGTTCGCCGTGAGCTCAGTGGCGTCGGCGATCAGCCGTTGCAGGCCATCCGGCAGGAGCTCAAGATCGCCGAGAAAGCGAATCCGCACCTGTTCCTGCTCCAGGGCTTGCAGCTCACGGGCCAGCACCCGCTCAAACAGGGCCATCAGGAAGCTCACCTCTTCACCGGGGCGGCTCCAGTTTTCGGTGGAGAAGGCGTAGGCGGTGAGGGCGCCGATACCCCAGTCGCTGCAAAGGCGCAGGGTACGTTTGAGCGCCTCAACACCCTCGCGGTGGCCCATCACTCGGGGCAGGTTGCGCCGCTTGGCCCAGCGGCCGTTGCCGTCCATTATCACAGCCACATGGCTGGGTAGCCGCGCCGGATCGAGGCCAGGCGGCACGGCCTTAGGGGCAGTCGCAATGGTGGTCGCCGGTGCGCGACTCATCCGCGTGATTCCGGCATTTCCTTCACCACGCTACGCCCAACTGGCAAGGCCAAGGCTTGACTGAGCAAGTCGTGCAGCCGGCTGCTGGTAATCGGCCGCTCGAGGCGCCCCTGACTCGCCAGCGACAAGGTGCCAGTTTCCTCCGACACAACGATCGCCAGGCACTGATCGAAGCGCTCGGTCAGCCCCAGTGCTGCCAAATGGCGGGTGCCGTAGCGGTTGATGCCCTGGCGGGATAGGGGCAGGATGACACCGGCGGCGACGATGCGGTTGGCCTTCACCAGCACGGCACCGTCGTGCAGCGGCGTGTCAGCGGCGAACAGGTTGAGCAGCAAATCCACTGACAGCTTGGCGTCGAGGCCAATGCCGGGATTCAAGAAGTCTTCGGGGCGCAGGTCGCTGCCCAGATCCACCACGATCAAGCCGCCGCGGCGGGCCTGGGAAAGGCGACCGGCAGCCTCACTCAGAACCGCCACCGATCCCGATCCCAGTTGGTCTTGGCTGCGGCTATCAAACAGCACACCAAGGCGGCCGGTGCCAAGCAGCTCCATCAGCCGGCGCAGCTCCCCCTGCCAGAGAATCGCCAGGGCGAGGCTGCAGGCCAGCACCAAAGCATCGATGAGCTTGCTGGTGAGCGGCAGGTTGGCGTAGCGCTGCACCACCCAGGCCAGGGCCACCAGCAGCAAATAGCCGCGTAGCAGCCAGAGGGTGCGGGCTTCGGTGACCCGGCCAAGCACGAGCACGCCAAGACCGAAAGCAAACAGAAGATCGAGGAGCAGACGCAGATCGATCAGGCGTAGCAACTCACCCAGTTGCTGCCCGATCACGTGCCCACAAAATCAATTTATTCATCTTACCGAGCTCAACCGAGCTGGCAAAACGTCGTAGCGCAGTAGGTCTTCCGGCTGCTCGCGGCGCTGCACTAAATCAGCGACGCCGTCGTGCACCAAAACCGCAGCCGGCCGCGGAATGCGGTTGTAGTTGGAGCTCATCGAGGCGTTGTATGCACCGGTGGCAAACACCACCAGCACATCGCCGCTGCCAGCCGGCGGCAGGGCCAGATCCCTTAGCAGCACGTCACCAGATTCGCAGTGCTTGCCAGCCAAGGTGACGATCTCGCTGGCCTCGGCCGTGGGGCGATCGGCCAACACCGCCGTGTATTGGGACTGGTAGGTGATCGGCCGGGGGTTGTCGCTCATGCCTCCGTCCACCGAGAGGTAGGTGCGGAGGCCGGGGATGTCCTTACGGCTGCCCACCTCGTAGAGGGTGACCCCGGCGCTGGCCACCAGGGAACGCCCCGGTTCACAGAGCAGGCGGGGCAGCTCCAGCCCCCGCTCCTGACAGGCCGCCGCCACCGCCTCAGCCACGGTGCGCACCCACTCACTGATGCTCGGCGGATCGTCGCTAGTGATGTAGCGAATGCCCAGACCGCCGCCTACGTTGAGATCAACCACCGGGTGCCCCAAGGAGCGGGCCAAGGCGAGGGCATCGGCCATCACGCCAGCTAGGTCGCGGTGGGGCTGGAGCTCGAAAATCTGGGAGCCGATATGGGCGTGCAGCCCGGTGAGTTGGGCCCAGGAGCAGGTCACCAGGTGCTGCAACACCGCTTCTAACTGGTCGGGATCGAAACCAAATTTGCTATCGAGGTGGCCGGTGCGAATGTACTCATGGGTGTGGCACTCAATGCCCGGCGTAAAACGCAGCATCAGCTGCACAGGTCGCTGCAAGTCAGGGGCCAGGGCAGCCAGCAGCTCAAGATCGCGCCAGTTGTCAGCCACCACCGTGACGCCCTGCTCAGCTGCCAGGGCCAGCTCTTCGCGGCTCTTGTTGTTGCCGTGCAGCACGATGCGCTCAGCCGGCATGCCCCCCTGCAGGGCGGTGAGCAGCTCGCCGGCAGACACCGCATCCAGCCCCAGACCTTCAGAAGCCACCAGAGCCGTAATCGCCAGGGAGCTATTGGCCTTAGAGGCGTAAATGGCCAGGGCCGGTCCCGGATAGTGCTGGGCAAGGGCCTCCCGGTAGGCCAGGCAAGCACCCCGCAGCGTGGCTTCATCAAGCACATAAAGAGGTGTGCCGTAGTCGCGCGCTAGGTCGCTCAGCAGGCAGCCACCCACCACTAAGCGCCCCTCGCTGTCGATAGCCGTGGTTATGGGGGTGAGATTGCGGTTGGGACTGTGCGGATCCCGATCACGCTCGAAGGGATTCACCGGCGCAACGGTCTCGTAAGAGGTCAGCATGGCTCGGGCCGCGCGGGTCAAGTCAGCATGAATGTACGAAACTCCTTGGCACCGCTGCATCAGGTAGCCCTGGCGCCGGAACATCTAGAGGCCTGCTTCAGGCTCGACCAGGCCAGCCTCGGCGGGCTGTGGAGCCGCTCCCAGTGGCAAAGGGAGCTGGAGGAGGAGCGGCGCCCCGGGATCGGCCTCTGCCACGGCCAGCAATTGCTAGCGATGGCCAGCGGCTGGCTGGTGGTCGACGAACTGCACATAACGCTGGTAGCAGTGGATCCTGGGCAACAGCGCCGGGGGCTGGGCCGGCGGGTGCTGGGAGCCCTGCTGCTGCTGGCCGGGCAGCAAGGGGCCCTGCACGCAACCCTGGAAGTGGCTCCTGCCAATACAGCAGCCTTGGCCCTATATCGGCGCCTGGGCTTCCGGGATGCGGGCATACGTCGCGGTTACTACCGCAATGGCGAAGACGCCCTGATCCAATGGCTGAGGTTATCCAGCATCAATGATGCGTAGCGTGGGTGTGGATAACCGGCTTTTCTTATTGCTAAAGACCGGCAATTCAGCAATTTGCGTTGTTGCCTAAAACAGCTTGAGACCCTGCTGCCGCAGGGGATCTGCCTTTGTACCGGCGTAAACCACACCACACCTGTTAACCCTGGTAGCTTGGATGGACTTGCACCAGGCTAAGGGCCATGTTCGAGCGGTTTACCGAGAAAGCCATCAAGGTGATCATGCTGGCCCAAGAAGAGGCCCGCCGCCTTGGCCACAACTTTGTGGGCACTGAACAGATTTTGCTGGGCTTGATCGGTGAGGGCACCGGTGTTGCAGCAAAAGTGCTCAAATCAATGGGGGTAAACCTCAAAGATGCCCGCGTCGAAGTCGAAAAGATCATCGGCCGCGGGTCTGGCTTCGTCGCTGTGGAGATTCCCTTCACTCCCAGGGCTAAGCGAGTCTTAGAGCTCTCCCTAGAAGAAGCCCGCCAGCTAGGCCACAACTACATCGGTACCGAGCACCTGCTGCTAGGCCTGATCCGTGAGGGCGAGGGAGTGGCCGCCAGGGTGCTTGAAAACCTCGGCGTTGATCTAGCCAAGGTGCGCACCCAAGTAATTCGCATGCTGGGTGAAACAGCTGAAGTGGCTGCCGGCGGCGGCAGTGGCAAGGGCAACACCAAAACTCCCACCCTCGATGAGTTCGGCAGCAATCTCACCCAGCAGGCAGCCGATGGCAAGCTCGACCCAGTGGTGGGTCGTCAGAACGAAATTGAGCGGGTAATTCAAATCCTTGGTCGCCGCACTAAAAATAATCCAGTACTGATCGGCGAGCCTGGCGTGGGCAAAACCGCCATCGCCGAAGGCCTAGCTCAGCGAATTAATTCCGGCGATATTCCAGATATTCTTGAAGATAAGCGAGTCCTCACCCTGGACATTGGCTTGCTAGTAGCAGGTACCAAATACCGGGGTGAATTTGAGGAGCGCCTCAAAAAAATCATGGAGGAGATTCGCAGCGCCGGCAACGTGATCCTCGTGATCGATGAAGTGCACACTTTGATTGGTGCCGGTGCGGCCGAAGGTGCTATCGATGCCGCCAACATCCTCAAGCCTGCCCTCGCCCGCGGTGAACTTCAGTGCATCGGCGCTACCACCCTTGATGAGTACCGGAAACACATCGAGCGCGACGCGGCCCTAGAGCGCCGCTTCCAGCCGGTGATGGTGGGTGAACCCTCCGTTATCGACACGATCGAAATTCTCCGCGGTCTCAAGGATCGCTATGAGGCTCATCACCGCCTCATAATCGCCGATGAGGCATTGATTGCGGCTGCCACCCTGGGAGACCGCTATATCTCTGATCGCTTCCTGCCAGATAAGGCGATCGACCTAGTTGACGAGGCCGGCAGCCGGGTGCGTCTGATGAATTCCAAGTTGCCGCCAGCAGCCAAGGAAGTCGACAAACAGTTGCGCGCCGTCCAAAAAGACAAAGAAGAGGCCGTGCGTCAGCAAGACTTCAGCAAAGCGGGTGAATTGCGCGACAAGGAAGTAGAGCTGCGGGAGCAGATTCGCTCAATCCTGCAAACCCGCAAGGACGAGGGGCCGGCATCTGAGGCCCTAGCCAGTGAAGTCGCTAACGGTGCACCTGTAGCGGTGTTTGAGGGAGCAGCCGATGGCGATCGCACCCCCATGGTCACTGAAGAGGACATCGCCCACATCGTTGCCTCCTGGACCGGAGTGCCGGTCCAGAAACTCACCGAAAGCGAGACAGCCAAACTGCTGAACATGGAGGAAACCCTTCACCAGCGCTTGATCGGCCAAGACGAAGCCGTCAAGGCCGTATCCCGTGCCATCCGCCGGGCACGGGTGGGGCTTAAAAATCCCAACCGCCCTATTGCCAGCTTCATCTTCTCTGGCCCCACCGGCGTTGGTAAAACCGAGCTCACCAAGTCTCTGGCAGCTTATTTCTTTGGCAGCGAAGAAGCCATGATCCGTCTAGACATGTCGGAATTCATGGAGCGCCATACGGTCAGCAAGCTGATCGGCTCGCCTCCAGGATACGTGGGCTTTAATGAAGGTGGCCAGCTCACCGAGGCCGTACGTCGCCGTCCCTACACCGTGGTGCTGTTCGACGAGATCGAAAAAGCCCACCCCGACGTATTTAATCTGCTCTTACAACTGCTCGAAGACGGGCGCTTGACCGATTCCAAGGGTCGCACTGTGGACTTCAAGAATACGTTGATCATCATGACCTCGAACATTGGTTCGAAGGTTATCGAAAAAGGTGGCGGCGGCCTTGGCTTTGAGTTTGGCGGTGGTGATGCAGATGAAACTAACTACAACCGCATTCGCTCGCTAGTCAATGAGGAGCTAAAGCAATACTTCCGCCCCGAATTCCTCAACCGCTTAGACGAAATTATCGTCTTCCGTCAACTCAATCGTAACGAAGTCAAGGACATTGCCGAGATCATGCTCAAAGAAGTGTTCGGCCGGATGCTGGAGAAGGGCATTGCCCTATCAGTCACTGAAGCCTTTAAGGAACGGCTGGTGGAAGAGGGCTACAACCCCTCCTACGGCGCCCGTCCCCTACGCCGTGCCGTGATGCGGCTGCTTGAAGATTCGCTGGCTGAGGAATTCCTCACCGGACGTATCGGCGATGGCGACTCCGCCCTAGTGGATGTCAATGAGGACAAGCAGGTGGTGATCCGCAAGCAGGCAGCCCTGCCGGCCGTGCCGGAATTGGCTGCGGCTGGGGTTTAAGGGGATTCGGGTCTGGCCCGTACCATCACTTGGGGATGAAAGCAGCAGCGGGATGAGCAACTCCCTCAGCCAACACGCCATCGCACCTGCAGAGGTGTTGAGGGGCCCTGGAGCTTGGCTCCAGGGCCTGCCACGGTTAGGGGCCCTGGGCCAGCATCCACTGGTGCTAGGGCGCAGCTCCGTAACAGCCCAGCTGCGGCAGCAATTGGTCGCAGACCTACAGCAGGCTGGGCTTCAACCCCACTGCGCTGAGCTGCAATTCGACTGCTGCGAAGGAGACCTGCAACGGGTCGCTGCGATTTGTCAAAAGCAAGGCTGCGATGCAGTTGTGGCCATTGGTGGCGGCAAGGTGCTCGATGCCGGCAAGCTGCTGGCCCACCGGCTGAGTCTGGCCTGCATCACCGTGCCCACCAGTGCGGCCACCTGCGCGGGCTGGACCGCCCTGGCCAATATTTATTCAGCTGAAGGTGCCTTTTTGGGCGACGTGGCCCTGGCCCGCTGCCCTGATCTGCTCATTTTTGACCACGACCTAGTTCGCCAAGCCCCAGTTCGCACCTTGGCCAGCGGCATCGCTGACGCCATGGCCAAGTGGTACGAGGCTGCGGTGAGCAGTGGCGCTAGCAGCGATGGCCTAGTGCAGCAAGCAGTGCAGATGGCCCGGGTGCTGCGAGACCAACTGATGCTGGATGCCGTATCGGCCCTGCAAAATCCCCACAGTGCCGCCTGGGAGCGGGTGGCGGAAGCCTGTGGACTCAGCGCCGGCTTGATTGGCGGCATTGGTGGTGCCCGCTGCCGCACCGTGGCAGCCCACGCCGTTCACAACGGCCTCACCCAACTGGAGGCCAGCCATGGCCGCCTACATGGCGAAAAAGTGGGCTTCGGGATCCTGGTACAGCTGCGGCTGGAGGAGGTGCTCGGCGGCAATCAACTCGCTGGCCAATCCCGACGCCAGTTATTACCCCTATTCCGCCAACTCGGCCTGCCTGTGAGCCTGGAAGAGCTCGGCCTAGCCGAGGCGGGCTTACACCAGCTGCAGCAAATTTGCACCTTTGCCTGCCGCGACGATTCCGATCTTCACCGCCTGCCCTTTGCTGTGGCTCCCAGCGACCTGCTGGCCGCCCTTGTAAGCACCTGCAGCAGCGAGCGCCAGCCCGCGTGAAGAGCGACGAGCCCACAGCTCAGCAAACCCTGGTGGCGGCGGCGGCCCGCAACCTGCTTGATACCCAGGGCAGGGACCTGGCAGCCCAGGTGGAGTGGTGGCCCCTGACTGAACTCGGCGACGACGGACCCTGGCCGGTAGCCGTACTTGGCGAGGGCCCACCGGTGTTGCTACTGCATGGCTTCGATAGTTCCTTTCTGGAATTCCGACGTCTCGCGCCCCTGCTGGCCAGCGGCGTGCAGCTATTCATTCCAGACCTCTACGGATTTGGCTTCTGCCCCCGGCCCGCTTGGGGCGACTACAGCCCCAGTGGCGTGCTGCGCCACCTAGAGGCCCTGGTGCGGGCGATTGGCAACCGCAATACTGCCCCGCTTGGCCTAATCGGCGCCTCGATGGGCGGCTCGGTGGCGGTGGAGCTGGCCCGGCGCCTGCCCGAGCAGGTGAATCGGCTGCTGCTGCTGGCTCCAGCCGGCCTAACTGGCCGTCCCATGCCCCTGCCGCCCCTACTCGATGGCCTGGGTGTGCGTTTTCTGGCCCTGCCCGGTGTGCGCCGCGGCCTCTGCCGCACCGCTTTCGCCGATCCCGATGCCGCCGTGGGTGCTGCCGAACTCGAGATCGCCGCGCTGCACCTGCAGAGCCCTGGCTGGGCCGAAGCCCTGCGGCGTTTCGCCCGCTCTGGTGGCTTCGCCGGTAGTGGCGCACCCCTGCCCAACCAGCCAATCACGGTGCTGTGGGGCGCCAATGACCGCATCCTGCGAGCACCGCAGAAGCGGGCGGCCCTGGCCCTGTTAGGAGAGCGGGTGCGTGAGCTGGATGCCTGCGGCCACCTACCGCACCTCGACCAGACCGCCACCGTCGCTGCCACCTGGCTCGACTCCCCCGCCTAGCAATGAACAGCAGCGACGACAAACCAGGCGGACCGGTGATGCAGCTACTGGCCAGCGGCCTGCAGCTCTGGGTGCGCCAGCAGTGTCAAGCCATCGGCAGCCTCGACATACGGCTGCAGGGAACTGCCCTGCAGCTACTGCGCGGCCGCCTGGCCGGCGTGCAACTGGTGGCCCGCAGGGTGATCTACAAAGACCTCCATTTCGAGCTAGTGGAGCTGAACAGCGGCCCCATTCAGGTACATAGCGGCAACCTGCTCAAGGGCCAACCGCTGCAGCTGGAGCAGGCCTTCGAAATCCAGGGCCAGGTGAGCTTCACTGCCGACGGCCTCACCCGCTCCCTCAGAGCCCCCCAGTGGCGCGCCTTAGGCGATGGTCTTGGCGAGACCCTGCTAGGCATCGTGCCCTTAGTGGAGCTGCAAATATGCCGGGACAACCTGGTGTTTGCCGCCCGTGCCATCGGCGCTCCAGGCCTGATTGAGCTGGCCACTACCGTAATAGCCGCCGAAGGCAGCATCGAAATTCGCTCCGTTAACGGCAACGTCAGCAGCCGGCTACCGATGGATCCCGGCATCACCATCAGTGATGCCCGCCTAGGGGCAGGCATGGTGCAGCTAATTGGCACGGCCCAGGTGAACCCTTAGCCCTGCACTAGCCCTGCAAAAGTGGTAACACCAGGGTTACAAGCGAATAAACCACCGCCGGCACGAATAAATAGCTGTCGATTCGATCTAGGATCCCCCCATGGCCTGGGATGGCATCACCAGAATCCTTTAAGCCTGCATCCCGCTTCATCATCGATTCGGTGAGATCACCAACCAGGGCAAACAGGGCTACCACCGCTCCCAGCACCGCACCGATCAGCCAGCTCCAGCTCCAGCCGATCAAGGTGCCGCCAAAAGCACCGACTGCCACCGCACAGGCCACCCCGCCCAGGGCTCCTTCCACCGTCTTGCCAGGGGAGATAGGCGAAAGCGGATGGCGCCCCAGCCGGCGGCCGATCACGTAAGAGCCGATGTCGGTAGCAACGATCAAGAAGCAGGCCAGCAGGGTGAGGGCGAGCCCAGCGCTGGCGGGCCAGGGCTGGCCCGCCAGGTTGGGCGCCAGGGCATCACCGGCCACGTCGCGCAGGCGTATCCAGTAGCTGGGCAGAAAACCCAGATAAAACAACCCGAAAATTGATGCCGCGATATCGGCGATGGTGCCGGTAACCGGCTGAAGCAGCAGCCAGCCGCAGATCACCGCACCGGAGGCCGGCAGCACCGCCGCGGCCACATCTCCGGCAAACCAACCGCCACCCAAGCCGCCACCTCGACTTGCCAGCTGGGTGGTGATGAGCAGCAACTGCACTGCCACCAGGGTGGTTTTGGTGGCGGGCCGGATCCCCTTGAACTGGGCCATCCGGAAAAACTCAAGCAGCCCCAAGTGCACGATCACCCCAACGGCCACCGTGAACCACCAGCCCCCGAGCATCACCACCACAAAACCGAAGCCCCCGGCCGCCCAGCCGCTCAACAGCCGGGGCAGGGAGGTGGCGGTGCGGGGTTTGGCTGGCCGGGGAGAGGGAATCAACACGCGGCGATCAGGAGGGCTCGATGAGGGGAGAGCGCTCGGCAGCGATCAAAAACAGTGGTTCGGCCGCCGCCAACTTGGTTTGGCTGCCGCGCCGTTGCATGCGGTGCACGGTGGCCTGCACCACCTGCACATCGCGGGCCGCCAGCTGGCCCAGGGTATCGGTGGCATCCACCAAGCCCTCCAGGCTGGCGGTGCTGATCACCAAGCGCCCGCGGGGCACCAGCGCTTCCCACACCGCGAGCAACACATCGCCCAAGGGGCGACCCACCTCAAGCAACACCCGATCTGGATGGTCGGGCAGCTGGTCCAGATCATCTGGCGCAGCGCCAGCGTGAATATGCAGGTTGGTGATGCCAAAGCGACGCCGGTTTTGCTCCAGCAGCTCGATGGCATCGGGGTCGCGCTCGAGGGTATGTACCGCACCCCTAGGCATCAGCCGGGCGATTTCCAAGGCCAGGGCGCCGGTGCCGCCGCCCACATCCCATACGAGGGAATCGGCGCGGGGGCGCAGATGGGCCAGCAGCATCACCCGCAGCTCCATGGGGGTGGGGCTGAAGCCCGGAGCATCTTCAAAGGCACTGTCCGGCAGCCCAGGGGTGACGAAATCCCACTGGTATGCCGGCTGCTGGGAAGCTTGGCGGGAATCGGCCGCGGCGCGGTAGTCCATCGGCCCCTTATCCGGCCACAACCCTCACCGTATCAGCGATCTGCCCCGGCCATAGGTGCTGCTGCTGCCGCAGCCAGGTGGCCCTAGCCAGATCGATCCGCTCGCCGGGCACTAGCAGGGGTATGCCCGGCGGATAGGGACACAGGGGTTCGGCAGCGATCCGGCCAGCCGCCGCCGCCAAAGCCACGACTTCCGCCGGAGCGCGCCAGGCCTCGGCCAGGGACAGCTCCGGCTCCGCTACGAGCGGCAGCGGTGGCGGGCTAAATGGTGGCAGGGGTGCTCCCCCCAGGGCCCGCCGCAGGCGCAGCAACTGCTGGGGCAGGCGCCACACCAGCCCAAGGGGCGGCGCCATACCCAGGCAAAAAGTGAGCGCCCCCGGCTCCGGCAACTCGGCGATCACACCGCGCTGCAGCAACCAGGCATCGGCCTCCAGCCCATTGATTCCCATGGCAGCGGTGTGCAGCACCAGCCGCAGCGGGTCGTCGTTGGCAACTAGGGGCAAGCCCAGCGCACCGCAGCGGCGCTGCAGGCGCTCGCCGCAGCGCCATGCCGCTTGCCAGCGGCGCCGGCCCGCCGAGCTGGTGAGGTCGTCGAGGGCAGCTGCTGCGGAGGCCAGCAGCAGGGCGCTGGGGCTGGAGGTCTGCAGCCACAGCAGGGCCCGGGCCACGGCATCGCGATCAGCCCTGCCGCCCTGCAGCAGCAGGGCGGCGCTCTGGGCCAAACCGCCGCCAGCCTTCTGGCCCGAGAGCACCACCAGGTCGGCCCCGGCCGCCAAGGCCTCACCGCGGCCATGGGCTTGATCGACAAGCACGGGCAGCCCACGGCCGTGGGCCAATGCCACCAGGGCCGGCAGCTCGGCGCGCTGGCCCTGGTAGCTCGGCGAAACCAGCACCAGGGCCGCCAGGGGACCGGCCTGCTCTGCTGCTGCGAGCACCACCTCGAGATGGGCTGGACTCGGTGCCAGCCACAGGCCGCTGGCCGGATCGAAGGGCAGGTCAAACAGGACGGGGCGCAGCTGGCCCAGCACGCAGCCGTGCAGCAGGGAGCGGTGCAGGTTGCGGGGCAGCAGCACCCGGCTGCCAGGGGGAGCCAGGGCTAGCAGGGCCGCCTGCAGCAGGCCACTGGCCCCATTAACACCAAACCAAACCGCCTCCGCTCCAAGCTGGCAGGCGCAACGCCGCTGAGCCTCAGCGACGGCACCGGTAGGGATCAGAGGGCCACCCTGCTCCGGCAGCTCCGGTAGGTCCCAGCTGCCCGGCCGCTGGCGCAGCAGACGCCTCAGGGCAGGAGACAGGCCCCGACCGCGACCGTGGGCCGGCAGATGCAGCGGCAGGCCCATGGGCAGGGGAATGGCTTTTCTAGAGTTTGCCCAACTACCGGCTGCCGTGCCTTGACCAAAGCCGAAGCTGCCAGCGAGCTGGGTTACGACCCGGGCCGGGACCTGCGCTGGTTACTGCTGCGCCCCTGGGTATTAGTAGCCCGGCTGATCGTGGTGATCTGGCAACTGTCCAGCCTGGCCCTGATCTTGGTGGTGCAGGGCAACAGCAGCAATGCCCAGGTGCAGCAACGGCTGGGAAGGCGCATTCTCACCACGCTCACGGACCTGGGCCCCTGCTTTATCAAGGTGGGCCAAGCCCTTTCCACCCGACCCGATCTGGTGCGGCGCGACTGGCTCGAACAGCTCACCCAACTGCAGGACAACCTGCCCGCCTATCCCCATGAAATTGCCCTGGCAACCATTGAGCAGGAATTGGGCGCCCCGGCCGACCAGCTGTTTGAGGTATTCCCCGACTACCCCGTAGCAGCCGCCAGCTTGGGCCAGGTTTACAAAGCGCAGCTCGCTGATGGCCACTGGGTGGCAGTCAAGGTGCAACGCCCCAATCTGCCCACAATTTTGCGGCGGGATCTAGTGATCATCCGCCTGTTGGCTGTGCTGAGTGCGCCGCTGCTGCCGCTCAACCTGGGCTTTGGCCTCGGCGACATCATCGATGAATTCGGCTCAACTTTGTTTGAGGAGATTGATTACCGGCTCGAAGCCAATAACGCCGAACGATTTGCCGATCTGTTCGCTCGCCAGCCCGAGGTGACCGTGCCGCGGGTGGAGCGACTGTTATCCAGCCAGCGGGTGCTCACCACCCAGTGGATCAATGGCACCAAGTTGCAGGAACGCCAGGCGCTGGAGGCTCGCAACCTGGATCCCTCGGCCCTGATCCGCACTGGCGTGATAGCCGGGCTGCAGCAACTGCTCGAATTTGGCTATTTCCACGCTGATCCCCACCCCGGCAACCTGTTTGCCCTCTCCGGCAAAACCGGCCCCCTAGGCCATGTGGCCTATGTGGATTTCGGCATGATGGATTCAATCAGCGATAGCGATCGCCTCACCCTCACCGGTGCCGTGGTGCACCTGATCAATCGGGATTTCAGCGCCCTGGCGGCTGATTTCGTCAGTCTTGGCTTCCTTAACCCCAAGGCCGACCTCGAGCCAATCATTCCTGCCCTTGAGGAGGTGCTAGGTGGCGCCCTAGGCGACAACGTGGGCTCTTTTAACTTCAAGGCAATAACCGATCGTTTTTCGGAACTGATGTATGCATATCCCTTCAGAGTGCCCGCTCGCTTCGCCCTGATTATTCGAGCGGTGGTGAGCCAGGAGGGCCTAGCGCTCCGGCTAGATCCCAGCTTCAAGATCATTCGCGTGGCCTATCCCTACGTGGCACGGCGCCTGCTGGCAGGCGACACCAGTGAGATGCGCGAAAAACTGCTTGAGGTGCTCTTTGATCGAAACGGCCGCCTGCAGCTTGAACGGCTAGAAAATCTATTGGCAGTTGTGGAAAACGATGCCACCAGCCCCGATTTGCTTCCAGTTGCTGGAGCTGGCTTGAAGCTGCTGCTGGGTCCAGAAGGCGGCAGCTTAAGGCAACGGCTGCTGCTCACCTTGGTTCAGGGCGATCGCCTGCACACAGATGATTTGCGCGCTCTGATGGGCCTGATGGGGCGTACTTTTTCACCACGCAAGTTAGTTAGTGGCATGCTGGCAAGGCTTACCCTGCAACCCGCTTAAACGAAAGGATTAACCAATAGATAGTTCAGCCAACCTGGGGAATGGTCATCCAGCAGAAGGTGATAGCAGCACCACCCACCAGTACCACCACTAGGGGCCAGGTGTCATCGAGGCGGTGCAGATGCTGCAACAACGCTTGTTTTTCGGCAGGGTCTTCAATCGATTCCATCACGGCATAGCGACGTCCAATCCATAGGACCAACACAAAAGCCGCCAGGGTAACTACGTAGGCAACGACGTAAACCTGATCAAGAAAGGTAAGAAAGGGCAAATCAGGCAGCTTGTCGCGATAGGTTTGCTGTAGAAAAACTAAAGTAAGCAGCACCGTGACCGGAATACTGGCGCGGGCATCCTGCTCATCAGGTCGCACCTTAAACACCAACAACACCATGGCCATCAACACAGAGAGGGGCAGCAATAATCTCCAGAAAGATGACCACGAAGAAGTACCGTATGAAATCTCAAAGAGGATTTGACTATAGTCATTCTCTTTGCTGCCAAGCCCAAAATTTGTGGCATAATGGTGCCGGTATTCAGCAATCGACCAGCCGGTATTTAGCCAGCCAATGATGCGGGCATATAGGCCCATACCACTATTGCGAATCTCCGGAATCAAGCGGAGATTTTGATAGCCAAGCTGTCCGTCTACGTCATTTGCCTCTATGGCAAGTGGCAGGCTAATATTCATGAAAGGGTAGTGACGAAAGCTAGCCTTGTCTACATAATAACGACCAACATATGTAAAAAGTTGATAGTAGCTGCCGTCGGCCAGCCTCACTGGCGTCTCGCCGACCGGCCTAAGACTTGAGTCTTTATCGGAAAGCAAAGTATTTAGAACAATAAATAAGCTAGAAATATTTCCGCCGCGAGCCTCCACATAGCCCTGCATAGACTCCTCCCAGCGCAGCCAAACATAGCCGCTGCTTGAATAGCTCGGCACCGTAAGATCTAGCTCGTAATTACTTATTGAATACACTCCCACTTCCACCTTGTATAAGGCTCGCTCCAGCTCAGCCCGATCCACCCTTTCCTCTCCGGTGCTGAGCTGATCTCCCCGCATGGCACTCCATTCACCCAGGGCCGGCTTCTCACCAAGGGGCAGGGTGGTGAGAGCCCGGGATGCGGAGGAGAGACGTAGCGAGTCGCGGCTAAGCACTGGGCTCACATCAATGCGCCCGATCCCCAATATGGCCAGGATGGCTGCCAGAACAACGGCAACCATCGCCAGCACATTCCAAGGCCTTTGCCTGCGCTTCCCCATGCCCACCCACTGCAGTTTGCTGAACTTAAAGCTGAAAGCCAGTTGGGGGCGAGTATGTAGCGGACTGGCGCTGGCCCTAGCGCTGACCCTGCCTGCCCTGGCATCAACAGAACTGGTGCTGGGGCAGTCGGCGGCCCTCAGCGGCCCCTCCGGCATGCTCGGCAGCGAATACCGGGAAGGGGCTCTGGCCTATTTCGCCGAAGTGAATCGCCGAGGGGGCGTGCATGGCAAGCGCCTAAAGCTGCTGAGCCTTGACGACCGCTATGAACCTTCTCTCACCCTGCGCAACACCAAGCAGCTGGTTGAGCGCGACAAGGTGTTTGCCTTATTTGGTTATGTGGGCACCCCCACCGTCAAGGCGGTATTGCCCTTGGTTGAGAAACAGAAAATCCCTTTGATCGCTCCCCTCACCGGCGCCCAATTGCTACGCCAGCCCCATCGTCCAATGGTGTTCAACCTGCGCACCAGCTACCACATGGAAATCGACCGGATGGTCGACTACCTAGTGCGCAGCGGCCGCCATCGCATTGCGGTTGTTTATCAAAACGATGCCTTTGGTCAAGACGGCCTCAAGGGCGCTATCAACGCCTTAAGGCGCCATGGCCTCAAACCAGTGGCCAGTGCCAGCGTCGAGCGCAATTCCAGCCAAACAGGTGCGGCTGCCCGCATGGTGCAAAACGCCAATGCCAACGCGATTTTGGTGGTAGCGGCTTACCCGAGCTCAGCCTCCTTCAGCCGCGAGATGCGGCAGCGCGGCAGCACTGCCCAGCTAATGAACGTGTCGTTTGTAGGCACCAGCGCCCTGCGGGCCTCCCTGCAAAGCCATGAGGCCAGTGGCATCGGCGTGGCCCAGGTGGTGCCTTTCCCGTGGAACGAACGGGTGCCAGTGGTGAAGGAATACCAGGAATTGATGCGGCGCCAGCAGACCAAACCGCACTTCGGCTTTACCAGCCTGGAGGGCTTCCTTGCCGCAAAGATGACAGTGGAAGGCCTGCGTCGGGCCGGGCCGGCACCCAGCCGCCAACGCTTTGTGACCGCCCTTGAGACCATGCGCGACGTAGACCTTGGCGGCTACCGGGTGCAGCTGGGTCCCCAGGACCACAACGGCAGCAGCTTCGTCGAACTCACCTTCCTGGGTTCCCAGCGCTGGGAACCCTGAGGGCCTAGGGTCTCGGCCACCCAAACCAGTCCCTGCCGATGGCCAGCCTGCCCCTCGACGCCATCGACAGCAGCGTCCCACCGGACGGCTGGATGTACGCCGATCTCGATGCGAATGATCTATTACTTGAATATGCCCAAATAATCCAGCCCCCATATTTGGTGGCTGGAGTGGGCCTGGCCATCGGCATCCTCTGCGGCCTCACCTTCGCCAAATTGATAGAGAACAAGCTGGAGGGCTGGAAACAGGATCGTCTGCCCCTGCTACCACTTGGCAGTTTTGCGGTCACCCTGCCCTACTTCGGCGTGGTGATCGGCATCACCCTGTTTATTGGCGGCAGCCTGCAGGTATTCGGTTTCTCAGCGGGGGTTGCCCTGCTTGTTTCTTTTATATTGTCGATTGCCACAGCGGGCGCCCTGTGGGTGCAGCTGGAGCGGCTGATGGCACAGGTGGAAGCTGGCACCTTCAGCGCAGTCGACTTTGACAATTTCGATCAATTTTTCTAATTCTAGCTTTTCTAACTCAGTTTTTTTGATTTAGTTTTTCTAAGTTTATTGTTGACAATTATACTGGGCCAACTCAAGCGACTAAATAACCCTCAAGCATGCGTGACTGGGCCCGTACGCCTTCGAGGGCCTTGCGCTCCAGGTTGCGAGTTTTGTCGCGGCTCATGCCCAATTGCTTAGCAATAGCGCTGAGGCTCATTGGCTCCGAGCTCTCTTGCGGCTCCCCAACCTCAATGCCATAGCGCATCTTCAGCACCCGACCCTGCAGCTCCGGCAGCTGCTCCAGCAGTGCGCGCAGGTCTCCTTTCAG